>CALESY010000001.1 GCA_937919945.1 uncultured Chitinophagaceae bacterium
ACCTCCTTTTTATGAAACTACTTTGTACACTCCTTTTCTGCATTCTTGCGAATATAGTCATTGCACAGCCTGCACTTGTATTTACTGAATATGATCTGAATACTGGTGCATCAAAACATTCGTTCCCTATTTATTTCCACGCAATGGGTAGTAGGTTTATATTTACTGCTGTTTCAGATAGTACAGGTCGAGAAATATGGATAAGTGACGGGTCACATTCTGGAACTAAAATACTCAAAGATATCTGGAGTGGTCCGGGTGGTTCTTTTGCTGGCAATTTTACAATGTTTAATAATAAAATCATTTTTAGTGCAATAGATGGATATAATCATAATAACGGAAGCGACCCGTGGATTACCGATGGTTTATCTGCAGGTACACATATCATCAAGGATATTTGTCCGGTATCTATGTCAGGTCAAACAGCTTACATACCGTATAATGGTAAACTTTATTTCACTAACGATGACGGAACAAACGGAAGAGAACTATGGGTAACTGATGGAACCAGTGCAGGAACGCAAATGATAAAAGATATTAATACAGGCCCAATAGGCTCAAATTCCAGATTCCTCACTGTTTTTGATGGAAAACTATTTTTTGCTGCCGATCAAGTTAACGTAGGCATTGAGTTGTGGGTGTCTGACGGTACCAGTGCAGATACATATTTACTGAAAGACATAGATAGCATTAAAAAAGGCGATGGCAATCCATCATACCTGACGGTGAATGACAATATGCTATATTTCAGAGCGTGTACTGCTGCAGAGGGATGTGAATTGTGGGTATCTGATGGTACTAATCTTGGCACCAGATTGATTAAAGATATCTATCCAGGTAGTATCGGCAGTGTACTAAGTTTGAATAGTAGCTTTAATATTATTGCATATAACAATAAGGTGTATTTTAATGCTACTGACAGCTCACACGGAAATGAATTATGGGTTACAGATGGTACTGCTTCTGGTACACAATTGATTAAAGACATCAACCCCGGTATTGCAGATTGTAATATCGTTTATTTAGGCATTTACAATAATAAAATGTATTTTAGTGCTAATGATGGTGTGAATGGTACAGAGCTTTGGGTAACAGATGGCACTACCACTGGTACTCGAATGGTCAAAGATTTATATATCGGCACAGGCAAGAGTAGTATGCCGCTTAATTTTGCAGTTTATAAAAATCATATGTACTTTACTGCACTGCAAGCAGATGAAGATAGACAACTATGGGTGTCTGACGGTACTGCAGCAGGTACGTATGTTGTAGCACCCCCAATGATTAGTTCAATTAATCCATTACCAACCATTGGTCAATTTTTTGAATTTAATCAAGACTCTTCTTTATATTTCATGGCTAATTATACATCAAAAGGTTGTGAACTTTGGAGCATTAAGGATATGTCTGGTACATCCGTAAAACCCGGACAAGCACCCAACACCTTCTCCCTCTACCCCAACCCTAACAATGGTACGTTTACACTTACGTTGGATAATAACAATTTCACAACAGGCAGCCTGCAAGTGTACGATGTACTTGGCAGAAGGGTACATGAGCAAGCTGTAACGGATAAAACACAAACCATCCGCCTGCAACAACCCGCAGGCAACTATTGGGTGAAACTGCAACTAGACGATGTAGTGCTGACAAAACAAGTAGTGGTGGAGTAGATATTTTCAGCATATTATTATCCCAATGCCTGCACTGCTTAGTGTGGGCATTTTTTTAAATAAAATTTCAACAAATATTTAATGTTTACATAATCAACTTTGTATCTTTATAATACATAAAACATCCCCTCGGTTTATGAAACAGTTCTTTACGCTCACACTTTGCCTTGCTGTATTATGTTCGCAAGCGCAGCCAATACCCGTATTTAATAGCTTCGACCTCAATACGGTTGGTTCAGCCAGCTCAAACCCCGGTATGTTTACCAAACTGGGCAATAAGTTTGTGTTCCGTGCCACTACAAACGCAGAAGGTACAGAGTTATGGATAAGCGACGGCACTACAGCAGGTACACAACTATTGAAAGATATAATTCCCGGTGTGCCAAGTAGCTTACCGCAAAACTTCACCCCGATAAACGGCAAATTGGTTTTTACAGCCAATGATGGTGTAAACGGCGAAGAACTTTGGATAACAGATGGTACTACTGCAGGTACACAACTGCTTAAAGACATCAACCCGGGCAATATGGGTAGCCTTATAGGATACATGTGTGTCTTTAACGGCAAAGTATATTTCCGTGCCAATACCAACACAAACGGCTTGGAGCTTTGGGAGACAGACGGCACTACTGCAGGTACACAAATGACAAAAGACATTGTTGCTGGTGCCAATAACTCAAACCCGACAGATATGACTGTATGCAACGGTAAAATGTTTTTCACCGCTTCTGATCCTGCAAATGGTATTGAACTCTGGATTACAGACGGTACAACAGCCGGCACTACAATGCTTAAAAATATTGAAGCAGGTGCAGGAAACTCTATGCCAGTATACCTGACAGCGATAGGGAATACACTCTACTTTCGTGCGTTTACTACAGCAGAGGGTACTGAAATATGGAAATCAGACGGTACTACTGCCGGCACCGTTTTGCTAAAGGATATTAAAGTAGGTGTTGGCAGCAGCATCACCAATACTAGTTTTATAGGGTATAACGGTAAAGTATATTTCCGTGCCAACGATGGTACAAATGGCATAGAGCTATGGGTTACTGACGGTACTAATGCGGGCACAAAAATGGTAAAAGACATTAACCCGGGTGCTAACGATAGTTATCCTATACAGTTTTGTGTGTATAACAACAAGCTATACTTCCAGGCCGAAGACCCTGCCAATGGCGCTGAGCTATGGGTAACCGATGGCACTGAAGCAGGCACACAACTATTGAAAGATCTGCAGCCGGGAGTAAGTACCGGATACCCTGTAATAATGACTGTTTACAGGAAATATATGTATTTCATTGCGCAGGAAACAGGCGGTGATGTCAGAATATGGATATCGGACGGCACGGCTGCAGGTACTAAAATAGTAAACCCATCTATTGCCCCCAACAGCAACCCAGCAGGCGCTAGCAGCGAATTGTTTATCTACGACCAAGACTCTGCTATGTATTTCAGAGCAAATTATACATCTATAGGCGGAGAGCTCTGGAGCCTGAAAGATACCACCAGCTATCCCAATAGCATCAACACCATCACAAACAACAGCTTCAATATTTACCCCAACCCCAACAACGGTACGTTTACGCTTACGTTGGATAATTGCAATTTTACAACAGGCAGTATTGCTGTGTACGACGCGCTCGGCAGAAGAGTACACGAGCAAAGCATAACAGATAAAACACAAACCATCCGCCTACAACAACCCGCTGGCAACTATTGGGTAAAACTACAACTAGACGATGCAGTGCTGATCAGGCAGGTGGTGGTGGAGTAAAATAATAATAATATTATCGCGCAAAGCCCCCTGCAATTGCAGGGGGCTTTGTTATACACTGCACACTCTATATCTTCAATATATATATCTTGTAACATGACAGTAGAACAGCTTACTATAGAATTTCAACAACATCGTGGGCAATTACAATCCTTCCTGCTACGTATTACTGCTTCTATTGAAGATGCAGAAGATATAGTACAAGATACTTTCATAAAGGCCATGAATAAACTCGATACCTTTCGGGGCGAATCGATCATAAAAACATGGTTTTTTACCATCGCATCAAACCTTGCAAAAGATAATGCACGGGCAAAAAAACGTTGGCCTGAAAACGTAACGGATATATGCAAAGGAAAGGCAATGACCAATCAGCAGTTTTTTGAGGAAGCTATGACTATAAGGCAAACATCTCCGCATGGCTCATTCGAAATAAAGGAACATATTACTTTCTGTTTTGCCTGTATTTCAAAATCACTACCTCTGGAACAGCAAATATGCCTTTTTCTGAAAGAAGTATATGAATTTGGGGTGAAAGACATTGCTGAAATCATAGATAATACCGAAGCTATGGTAAAATACTATTTGCATACCGGGCGTAGTAAAATGATTAAAATTTTCGATGGCAGGTGTGCTATTATTAATAAAGAAGGTGTATGCCACCAATGTACCGAGCTGAACGGTATCTTTAATCCTCATCAAAAAGCACAAGAAGAATTAGTGAAAATAGACATGCATAAAGAGGCTGAAAAAGGAGATAAAGAGCATTTATTTGACCTGAGAATGAAAATTGTGCAGTCTATAGACCCTTTCAACTCGCCCGCCTCAGCTTTACAACTCCATCATTTACAACACAATAGACAGGTTATGGAAGATTTTTAAAAATAATTCTGCTAAACCCTATCGGTTTTATTTTGCCAATCGTCAAAGAATAAACTAAAACGAAATGAACAAGTTTATTCAAACCATTTTAATGCCATCAATTATGGTAACAACAATCAAGGCGACAGCACAAAACACACCTGCAACAACGGTAAAAACCACCTTTCACCGTCAAACATCGGTAAGTATTGATATTCATGCAGATACTAAAGTTATCTGGGCTTTACTCACAAACGCTCAAGACTACCCAAGATGGAATACGACTATTACAGCCATCGAAGGTGAAATAAAACTGGGCAAAAAAATAAAATTAAAATCTACACTCGACACAAAACGTACTTTTAAGCTGAAAGTAAAAAAATTCGAGCCTGCAAAACAATTATCTTGGGGTGATGGCAAAGGCATCAGAGTGTATACACTTACAGATAAGGGAAATGGAGTAGTTAATTTTTCGATGATAGAAAAAATAGGTGGCTTGATGTTTCCGATGTATGCTAAATACATACCGTCATTCGATGCTTCGTTCAACACATTTGCCAACGACTTGAAGAAAGAAGCAGAAATGATAATGAAAACTAAGTAATAAAATCAAACATTCTGTAACACAATAAATAAGTAACAATAATGAAAGCATTAGGCACAAAAGAAAAACCAACAAAACTAAAAACTCCGCCCGGCACTGCCGAATACGAAATGTATAAAGATGTAAAAGACGGGCTGGATGTTATAGTATGCGTTGTTGGCAAAACAACCCTGTTATACGATTATCGTGCAATAAACGACCTGCACACTATGCTGAAGAAGCATGGCGACTGGATGGACCTTGGCGGTGCTGATGAGCAAAAAGAAGCAAAAGAAGGAACAGTAGAAGCCTGGGGGCGGTCGCCTCAAAACCCGGTAGGTGGGTGGTACGGATTGAAAAAAGGGCTACGTGGGCGCTTTGGTGTTTACATGCCACCACTGATGGAAGCATTAGGCCTTGCTGAGCTAACACACGATGCTAAGAACAACAAGATGAGAACGATATAAGGAACCGAATACCATACACTGCATACGCACATTATCCCAATGCCTGCACTGCTTAGTGCGGGCATTTTTTTTAAATAAAATTTCAACAAATATTTAATGTTTACATAATCAACTTTGTATCTTTATATATATAAAAATCTCTCCCCTCGGTTTATGAAACAGTTCTTTACATTTCTATTATGCCTTAGTGCTATTTATGCACAAGCACAGGCACCATTTGTATTCAAAGAGTACGACCTTAATACAGCTGCAAGCATCAACTCAAGCCCCGAAAATTTTGCCAAGCTGGGTACAAAATTTGTTTTTAGTGCATTTGCAAATAATGACGGTACAGAGGTGTGGATAAGTGATGGTACCACTGCAGGTACACAAATGCTCAAAAACATCAACCCCGGTATGGGCAGTTCTTCTCCTTACGGCTATACGCTCATCAATGGTAAGCTGATTTTTGGTGCTTCGGAACCTGCAAACGGTACAGAGTTGTGGATTACAGATGGCACAACTGCAGGCACACAATTGCTTAAAAACATCAACGTGGGTGCAAGTTCAAGCAACCCTTCTTCTTTTACAGTATACAATGGCAAAGTGTACTTTAATGCAGACGATGGCGTAAACGGTGTAGAATTATGGGTAACAGATGGCACAAGCGCCGGTACACAACTGTTTAAAGACATCAGGCCGGGCGGCGGCGATGCATATCCTTCGGGTATGATGGTGTTTAATGGCAAAATGTATTTCGGTGCCAACGACGGAGTGAATGGCATAGAGCTGTGGGTGTCTGATGGTACATCTAGCGGCACTACCATGCTGAAAAATATTGCTGCAGGTGCTGCAGACGGCAACCCGTACGATTTTGCGATAGCAGGCAATACTTTGTTTTTTGTTGCAAACACCGCTGCAACAGGCGTTGAGGTGTGGACAACAGACGGTACAACTGCTGGCACACAAATGATAAAAGATATAAACCTCAATCCTTTGGACGGCTATGCAAATACCGGCATTTGCGTATACAACGGCAAGGTATATTACACAGGCGATAATGGTACTAATGGCAGAGAGCTATGGGTAACAGACGGCACGGCAGCCGGTACACAGATGGTAAAAGACATCAACCCGGGTGCTAACAACAGCGTTCCTATACATTTTTATGTATACAACAACAAACTATACTTCCAAGCTACAGAGGGCATCAACGGCACAGAACTTTGGGTGACAGATGGCACAAGTGCCGGTACACAAATACTCAAAGACCTGAATACAGGAGGCAGTAGTGCACCAAGAGGCTTCACCGCATATAAAAAACATTTATTGTTTACTGCACAGCAAACTAATGGAAACGTGCAGCTTTGGGTTACAGATTGTACTGCAGCCGGCACTAAAATAATAGCCCCGCCTATTGCTCCGAACATTAACCCGCTAGTCGGCGTTTCTGAATTTTTTATGAACGAACAAGACTCTGCCATATACTTCAGCGCAAACTATACATCAGCAGGTTTTGAACTATGGAGCCTCAAAGACACCACCTCTTACCCCAGCAGTATCAACACCATCACCAGCAACACTTTCAACATATACCCCAACCCTAACAACGGTACGTTTACGCTTACGTTGGATAATGACAATTTTACAACAGGAAGTATTGCTGTGTACGACGCGCTCGGCAGAAGAGTACATGAGCAAGCTGTAACTGGTAAAACACAAACCATCCACTTGCAACAACCCGCAGGCAAATATTGGGTGAAACTGCAGCTTGATGATGCAGTGCTTACCAGGCAGGTGGTGGTGGAGTAAGCATTACCCATAAAAGCGGACGGTTTAATTGTCATTTGCAGTGTTATGGCTGGAGTTGTATGCCATCTTTCATGATACGCAATACATACGTGCCTGATACTATCTTTCGGCTCGATGGCGGTATTGTATGATAGTACAGACTGTTCTTTTTATACGAGACGGTTACACCAGCCTTTCGAGCTTGCCTTTGCGTTTTACGATGTTCTTATAGTCCCACTGGATGGTTTTTGATTTTTTCAGCCAGCGTTGCAGGTCTTTGGCGTTTATCTGGCTGGCATCGGTGTATCGTGCTTCTGCCGCTTTGAATTTCCCTTCGGGTTGGAGCCCTGCTTCGTCAAACGATTGTCCGCTCCAGAACAGCAGTCGCACACAGTTCTTTAGTTTGTCGTAGCCAACAATGGGGTTGCCTTCAATAAACCATACGGGGTGGGCGTGCCATACTTTGTTTTCGGCATCGGGTAGTTGCGTGCTGATGATGGCGTAGAGCGCATCGCAAATAGCTTTGTCTTCTGTTGCCAGCGCGTTGTGGTAGGCTTGCACATCTGTGTTCATAGGCTTAAAGTTAGGAGATTAAAATATTTTAATATTAAAATGTTTTAATCTCAAAAGCGTGTGCAAAAGTTGCAGGGGCTTTATTTTTATTCCATGTTTGCCTACCTCTTTATGTTGCTCCTGTCTGCACCCATCTGTGCAGAGCAAGGGTCGCTCAGCGATGCAATGCTACGCGCAACAAACGATGCGTTGAGCAATTCTTCGTCATCAGGCAAACACATCAATATCACTTACCCGTACGATGCTACCCATACCCTGCATATAGATGTAGAAAAACAAACCGTACGCCTGACGGATGCCAACAAACAAATAGTGGCAGAGGGCGGCTATAAACAAGCCGACGCTACCGGCAATCAGCTATATCCGCACGGCTACTGGAAGTACTACCACCCCAACGGACGCCTGAAGGAAGAAGGCAGCTATGTTGTAGCCCCCTACGCTTGGGTAGATACTACTTATGTTATCAATCCCGCAACAAATACAAAAGAGATGAAAACGAGCCCGATGCTGCGGTATCAATCTATACCCACCGGTGTACACCGCTACTACCACCCCGATGGCAGTTTGGCAGGGGAAGAGTTGAGGGATTAGTGAGGCTTCCCTTCACCAATGACTATATCTCAATTATATCGTTTCTTTGCAGCTTGCAAATGGCACTTTATACGGCATCTATCAACTCGGGCAGCAATGGCAACTGTTACTACATGAGCAACGGGCAGGATGCCGTGCTGATAGACGCGGGCCTCTCTTGCCGCGAAACCGAAATACGGATGAAGAAGATGGGGCTGGCCATCAACAAAGTACGGGGTATATTTATAACACACGAGCATACAGACCATATAAAGGGCGCGCAACTACTATCGAGCAGATATAAGATACCTGTGTACCTGAACCACAAAACGCATTACAACAGCCACCTGAAGTTTAATCCCGAACTATACCGCCGTATAGAACATGGCGAGGTGATAGATATTAACGGCATCAGCATTACGGGTTTTAATAAACTGCACGATGCGATAGACCCGTTTAGTTTTGTTGTTACGTACAATGCAATAACCGTTGGTGTGTTTACCGATATAGGTGCCGTGTGCGATAACCTGACGCACTATATGCGCCAATGCCATGCTGCCTATCTGGAGGCTAACTACGATGCCGATATGCTGGAGAACGGACGCTACCCGCAACACCTGAAAGACCGCATACGCGGCGGGCTGGGGCACTTGTCTAACAAAGAGGCGCTCGATTTTTTTCTGGCACATAGGCCAACGCATATGACGCACCTCTTTCTATCTCACCTGAGCAGAGATAATAACAACCCCGAGCTGGCACTGCAACTCTTTCGCCAACATGCGGGCGATGTGCAGGTGCATGTAGCATCGCGCTACGGGCATAGCGATGTATATCATATATCTGCCGAAGCTACTGCGCCCAAAAAAGTGGAGCAGGGGGTGTTGTGGTGATCGTTTTGTCGTAATTTCCGTCTACTTTAAACTACTTATAAAACTCAGATACGATTATGAGAAGAACCTTTATTGTCGCCTTATTCTGTCTCCTCAGCTTAGTTACTTGCTTTGCGCATACAAAAACCTATTACCGCACAACAAAGGCTATATATCTGCATTATGTGGTTATGACAAATGAAACTGCCATCGTATACCAAATAGGCAGTTATAAAGATAAAGGAGGCTCCGGCCCTGCAATAATAAGGACAGATACCCTTAGTAAATTTGCAGAACATGAGTGGAAGGGTAACCTGTATACTATAGGTACAGAGGGAGACGATTTATTGTTACGCTCCAATAAATACAAAGAATTTCACCTTGAGAAAGTAACTGATACGGAACGGGTGAATAGAGAATTGAACCATGCTTATTACTTAAGCAGTTATTTTGAAGTATGCAGAAGGCTCAACAAAGAATTTCCATTAAACCATTATTCATTCAGAGATGCCTTTTATATATGGGATAGACTTGACACAAAACATTACCCGCATTACGATTTTGTTGCCTATACAAACAAAGAAAACAGCATACTGTATGATACTGCTTCTGAAAGACAAACTATTCTGACCCGCACAACTAATTTTATCAAACAAAACGCCGCTAAACTCAACTATGCACAGCTAAGAGATAGCCTGAAGAGTCTGCCGCAGGTATATCGCCCGCAGAGTGCATATTTTCACGAATCGGTTTATGCTATTGTAAAAGCAAACCCAGAGAATTTTTATAAAATATTGCAAGACTTTCCTGCAAATAAGACCATTATATATTTTGCTATAGATGATGATAAAGAGCTGATAAAACAAATCAGAAATGTGAATGGGTATGATCGTTTAAAGAAAGAGTTTGTCAAAGATTATAATTTAGGCAGGTCGATGCCCTATAGAGTATTTGGCATGTATGCGCTTGTAGGTGGCTTGGTAGTGCTATTGCTGGTAAATCAAAAAAACTAAGTGTCTCATCCCCATCTTTATACAGCAGGGGGTGTTGTGGTGAGATGACAGTTTTGTATATAACTAAAAGCCCCGCCGATTGGCGGGGCTTTGCTGTTGCAAGCTATTCGCAAATACAGTCCGGTGTGTTCGGACAGTTTGCTTTGTCTTTTGTTGCGGGTGCGGGTGTTGCCGCTGCTGTGCCTTGCGTTTTGGGTACACATACACATCCGCCATCGGGTGTGGGTACGCATACGCAGTTTTCGCTACCTTTCGGACAGTCTTTTGAACAGTCTGTACCGGCAGATGTATTGGCAAATACGTAGATGGAACAACCGGCTATGATAGACGCCGCTATAATAAGTTTTCTCATTGTTTATTTGTTTTTAATAATACGGCAGATGCTGCCATGAAAATATTGTTTGCTATAAAAGCTGTTTACACAACAGGCTCGGGCGGGTGAAAACAATCTGCACTGTAAGAAGCCAGCAATACCGATACGGGCTTTGCACTATGCATGCACGTATATGGCAGGCTATGGCTGATGGTAAATGTAAACGGTGCGGCAACGATGAAGGAACAGCATGCGCATTGCTGAAAAGGATTGCAGATGCCATCGGGGCAGCAATCGTTGGGGGTGTTGGTGTCCTCACCCTCACTGTTGCAGGTGTTGGCGCATGTACCCGCCTCGCAGCTTTGCGGTGCAGGCAAGGGCGTAGCCTGTGGCATAACCGCAAACCACTACAGCCAGTATGACAGCCCATAAACGCATATACCAAAGATAAGGGTTTTGAATATTAATTGCAGGGGGGTAGGGAGGATAGAAAATATAATTTTTATATTTGTTTACCAAGGTATTATAAGTCTAAAAAAATATTACATGAAAAGGTTTCTTTACTTATTGTTCTTCACCATCTCTGCATTGACTTCAATTGCCCAAGTAAAATCAGAAGCGTCTAAGCACCTTTCATTTAAAGGCATACCGATTGACGGAACACTCGCAGAGTATGTTGCAAAAATGGAGCGGGAAGGTTTTATCCATAAAATCACTAAGAGCGGCATGGCGTTGTTCGAAGGCGAGTTTGCATCTTACAAAAACTGCACTATTGGAGTATCAACGCTACAGTCAAAAGATTTAGTATCTAAGGTAGGTGTGATGTTTCCCGATGTTGAAACCTGGTCGCATCTTGCAACGAACTACTACAACTTAAAAGATCTGCTCACAGAAAAATATGGTAAACCTTCAGAGTGTATAGAGAAATTTCAATCACATGCTAAACCTGAAGATGACGATAGCAAAATGTATGCTGTGAAATTTGATAGATGTAAATACCAGACAACCTATGTAACAGAAAAAGGTACTATTCAGTTATCAATTGAGCATGATGGAGTAATTCGTTGTTTTGTTAAGTTAATTTATCTTGATAAAATCAATGGTGAAACCGTAAGGAAACAAGCATTGGATGATTTGTAGAGCATATAAATAAAAGCATATGGCAACAACAAAACTGAAAGACGGCGACTATTGCAAAGTGATAGCCGGTACACACAAGGGCAAGGCAGGTTATGTACAGGATATTAATACCAGCAAAACAGGTGCCGTTACCATTACCATACTGCAAAAGAATGGTGTACGCTTTAAGACACTGGCTAAGAGTGTGGAGGTGGCGAAGGAGGGGTAGGGGAAAAGAAGCTACTGCCCCCAAGAAAGTGGAGCAGGGCGTGTTGTGGTAGGGGGCTATATTTTTACAGCCCATAGACGCATATATCAAAGATAAGGATTTTGAATATTAATTGTGTTACTGGTATTTACATTCAGATATAGATACATCTACGGGCTTTGAACGGGATGGATTGTTTTTCCGAAGTGCTACATCGAGGTATAACCATTGTTTTGGGTTTGGTACTTTGGGACCTAAAATAATCTTATCTATGTACGGTTGGATGTTTTTTGTAGAATTTATATAAACTTTTTGAGGTGTTTTAGTAGAATCTATATTTAATAACTTGCTATTTTTAGCCACCATCTGTATAACTCTAAGTTCATTCTCAAATTCATAATCAGAAGATTTAAAGAAGAATCTTATTTCAGATATAATATGGTAAACTATTTTGTCTATTGCGTTGTTTAATTTGGAACTAGGATTGGTGCTTTTACATTTTATAATTTGCTTCAAATTTTTGTTTAGCATATTTATACAGTTGATAATTTTCTCATCATTATCACCACTAAATGCTGGACCATTATTTTTATCGTGTTGTTTATTATAATATATTACACTATACAAGCAATGAGGCGTAGTTGAAGCATTAACTGCATTATCCTCATTTAGCATTTCATGATTAAAATATCCTCTTTTAAAATTATACGCATCAAAAAAATCTGCATCAATTACAATAGAACATCCTCCTCCCTCTGTTTGATTTTCATCCTTCCCATATGTTCGCCACATCACTAATTCGTCTTTATGCTGATTTGCTGGTAAAAAGCTGCCTAAGTATATATTGTCTTCTTCTTGTTTATTAGCATTTTCAAAACACTGTCTTACATGCTTGTCAATCATGTCTAGTATAACTATACCCTCCTCTGGGTCATTCATATAAATCGCATTATAATAACGGAGTTTATTATCGGCATTTTCATTTGTTGCAAACATTCCTGCTACATTCAGCTTAGTATAGTGAGCAACTTTATTTTCAATTATGACCTTTTTTACGCTTTGAGCAGCATGCATTCTAATAGTATCAAGGACATCAAGTTTCGTTTTTAAATATATCTTTAGTATCGCATCTTTGATTGCACTAGACACCTTAGCTGAATCTAGAATTCTAACAAATAATTGTAAATTACTACTAGTGCTTTCTAAATTGACTCCTATCTTGTTTCCAAGATTTAAATTAACTATCTCACGATTAAATTTTGCATCATCATAATTAGGATTGAGTTGGATAGCGATATTGTAATCCGATAACGCTTTCTTGTTTTGCAAAATCATTGAATAACAATTGCCTCTGTAGAAGTAATATATACTTTCAGTTGATAATAGTGCTATCGCGTTGTTAAAAGACCTTATTGCAATTTTATATTTACCTGTTAAATAATACGCCATTCCCATGTAATAATGCGTTACATGCATTGTGTCATCTAATGCTATCGACTTTCTATAATCTTTAAGTGCATTTAAATACTCCCGTTTCTTAATGTATGAAATGCCTCTTTTAAAAAAGGCATCTGCATTTTTTTTATCAATATTAATAGCAATTGAGTAATCATTAATTGCTTTATCGTATTCCTTTAAATTATCAAAAGATAACCCTCTATATAGATAGTATCTTGCTACAGTTGGGCTTAATGAAATCGCTTTTGTAAAATCTCTAACAGACTCTTCATAGCGACCACATTTTCCCAATAGCATACCTCTTTTAAAATAATACATTGCTTCCGAATTGTTTAATTCGATTGCTTTGTCGTAATCATGAATTGCTTTTTCATTCTCATTTTTATTTTGCCATAAAAGTGCTCTATTATTATAATCAAGATGAGAATTGTTGATTTTTATTGCTTCTGTGTAATCATCAATTGCCTTATCATATTCGCCAATTTTCGCATATGCGTATGCTCTATCACGAATCGCAATTATTATATCGGGCTGTAATTCCAGTGCTTTTGTACAATCAATAATTACATTTTCATAATCTTTTTTTTGTTTCCATGCTACACCTCTATTAACATAGTACTTAACTTGTTCAGGTGCAATTTGAATGGCTTTTGTAAAATCAGATATTGATTCATTTATTCTACCGATTTTCCCACTTGCTAGCCCTCTATTAAAATAAATTTCAGAATTAGTTGCTTCTATATTAATTGCTTTTGAATAATCTCTTATTGCTTCTTTAAGTTTGTTTTTTTGCTTATATGCATTTGCTCTATCATAATAATATCTATGATTATTCTTGTCCAATGAAATAGCAACTGTGAAATCCTTAATCGCATCATCAAGTTTTTTTTCTTGAATCAACGCTAATGCTCTGTTGTGGTAATATATTGAATTCTTATTTAACTCAATCGCCTTTGAAAACAGTATTATTGCTTGATTAAAGTCACCCAATTGACCATATGAAGCACCAATTGAGTTATAGCAATCATGTAGTGAACTGTCGATAGTCAATGCTTCTTGATAATCACTTATAGCCTTTAGATACAGTTTTTTTTCATAAAATATATTCCCCCTATTCTTATAGAAAATTGGTATTTTGTTATTTAGCGATATCGCAATATGACAATCCTCTAATGCCTTGTCATACTCAAGCATTTTTATGAAAACAGATCCTCTATCATTATAATAAACAGCATTTTTCGGGTTGAGTAATATTGCCATATTAAAGTCGGAAAGTGCACTTCCAAATTCATTTATACCAGCCAATGCTATTCCCCTATCGGCGTAATATTCACTAGCGTATTGATCTAAAGAAATTGCTTTAGATAGATCAATTGCAGCATCTCTATATTTCTTAATTTTATTAAATGCAAGTCCACGGCAATAATAACTAGAGGCAATTGGGTCAATTTCAATTTCTTTTGTATAGTCTTCTATTGCTTTTTTGTACTGCTTTTTTTCTTGATATGCAATTCCTCTCCATCTATATAGCCGCGGATCATTAAACTTCTTAAGAGTATTATTAGAAAATAATTGTATTATTTTCTCAAATTTCATTTCATTATATAGTTTTTGAGCTATATCATATAATTCGTTCGCGGTCATTTCATTTTTATCTTTCTGTATT
>CALESY010000002.1 GCA_937919945.1 uncultured Chitinophagaceae bacterium
CAAGGTATCTCAATTAGCAGCCTATTATACATTTACGGGCGATGCTAATTATGTAGGTAAAGAATTGAAACGCTATACAAGTGTTACTAAGGAAGATGTAATGCGTGTGTATAACCAATACATAAAAGGTAAAAACTCGCTTGTAGTAAGTGTATTGACAAAAGGACAGGAGAACAATAAAGCAGCCGCTGATAATTACGAAGCGAAGACTGACCCCAACTACAAATCGCCCGACTACGGTTATGCAGGGTTGAAATATAACAAAGCCAAAGACAATTTTGACAGAAGCAAAATGCCATCGAACGGACCAAGCCCTGTGGTGAAAGCACCCGACTATTGGGAAGAAACACTACCAGGCAATATGAAAGTGATAGGTGCAAAATCGGACGAGATACCTGTGGTGAGCATATTGATGCACTTTGATGGTGGAAGAATACTCGAAATGAAAAATGCAGACAAAGCGGGCATTACATCCATGTTTGCTGCCATGATGAACGAGGATACTAAAAATTATACAGCAGAAGCTTTTAGCGTAGCGCTTGATAAATTGGGTAGTAGCGTAGATGTAAACGCAGATTTTGATGGTATCAGTGTAAGTGTGCGTTCACTGAAAAAGAATCTTGATAAAACACTGGCATTAGTTGAAGAACGCTTGTTGAATCCTAAGTTTACAGAAGAGGCATTTAACACCAACAAAAAGCGCACCATAGAGGGTATTAAAAATGCGATGGTACGCCCCAACTACATAGCCAGTGTAGTGTATGATAAACTTACCTATGGTGATAAGCACGTGGCAGGATGGCCATCTGAAGGTAATGAAGCTACACTGAACAACATAAAGCTGGAAGATATACAGGAGTATTATGATGCTTACCTGTCAAGAAATGGTGCAGAGATAATTGTAGTAGGCGACATCAACAAAGACGAAGTATTGAGTAAAATAGGCTTCCTCAATAAAATGAAGGATGTGCAGATACCTACTGTGCAATTACCGCAAGCTCCAACTGTAGAGAAAACAAAAATATACTTTGTAGATGTACCTAAGGCAGCACAAACGGAATTCAGGATAGGCGTATTTACAGGTTTATTTTACGATGCATTTGATACGTATTACAAATCAACTATCATGAACTATCCGCTGGGTGGTGCTTTCAATAGCCGCCTGAACCTTGACCTCCGCGAAGAGCGTGGCTGGACATACGGTGCAAGGTCTTCTTTCAGTGCAGATAAGTACACGGGTACATATACATTCAGCGCGGGCATCAGGGCAAATGCAACTGATAGTGCTTTGGTTGATATTGTGAAAATATGGAACGAATACAAGAAGTCAGGCCCTACGCAAGAGGAGCTGAACTTTACGAAAAATGCACTGGTGCAAAGCGAAGCACGCAAGTACGAAGCTGCTTTGCAGAAAGCATCATTTTTATCTCGCATTATAGAGTATAACCTGCCTGCTGACTATACTAAACGCCAAAATGATATATTAACGAACATGACGCTGGAGCAATTGGCTAAATTCTACAAGTCAACCCTACCGTCTATGGATAAGGTAAATATTGTACTGGTGGGCGATAAAGCCAAAGTATGGGATGGCATCAACAAACTGGGTTATGAAGTGATAGAGTTGAATAAAGAGGGGAACCCAATTAAATAGTAATTATTCTTAATGAATATAGCCCCTGCTAGTCAGGGGCTTTTTTTATTCAACAAAGATTTTTCAGAAAGCCTTAACTTATTATATTGCAGGTTTACTATTACATTCGCATTCTAATTGATAAATATGCTACAGACAGATTATATACACGTTCCATACGGCAAAGCAGTTTATGGAGAAAAAGAAATTGAAGCAGTGATGCAGGTATTACGTACCAGTACCCAAATGGGCAAGCATGTACGCAGAATGGAAGAACGTGTAGCAGCTCTGTATGCTAAAAAATACGGCATTATGGTAAACAGCGGCTCATCTGCCCTGTACCTCGCTGCCGATTTGCTTGATTTTGAACCGGGAAGTGAAATCATAACACCTACACTTACATTCTCTACTACAGTAGCACCCATAGTAAAGAAAGGATGGATACCTGCTTTTGTAGATGTAGAAGAAGGAACATACAATGTAGATGTAAACAAGGTAGAGGAAATGATAACGCCTAAAACAAAGGCGATGATTATACCCAACCTTATAGGTAATCTGCCCGACTGGCAAAAGCTCCGCGAGCTGGCAGATAAATATAACCTGTTTGTACTGGAAGACTCTGCCGATACATTGGGTGCAGAAATTGGCGGTGCATCTTCAGGTAGGTTTACAGATATGAGCACTACCAGCTTTTATGGTTCGCACATCATCAACTGTGCAGGCAATGGTGGTATGCTTTGTGTAAACACAGAGGCATTTTATAATCGTGGCCGTTTGTTGCGCAGTTGGGGACGTAGCTCATCTTTGTTTGTAGAAAGCGAAAAAATAGAAAACAGATTTAATGTAGAGATAGAGGGCATACCATACGATGCCAAGTTTGTGTTTGAAGAGCCGGGCTACAACATAGAGCCATCAGAAATGGGGGCTGCATTCGGTAATGTACAATTGGATGACCTTGCGCACAACATAGACGCACGCACAGATAACTTCCGCCGTATGCTTGAGTTCTTCAGCCAATACGAAGAGCATTTTATACTGCCTAAACAATTGCCAGACTCTCGTACGGGTTGGTTGGCATTTGCCGTAACTGTTCGCGATACTGCACCGTTTATCCGCAGGGATATGCAGATATTCTTAGAAAAACGTAACATCCAAACACGTACCGTATTTACGGGTAATATATTACGTCAGCCGGGCTTTAAGCATAACGAGCATAAAGCAGCTAAAGGCGGTTATCCTGAAGCTGATAAAGTGATGCGCGGCGGTATGTTGCTGGCTTGCCATCATGGGCTGAATGATGCTCAACTTAGCCACGTGATGGAAAGTGTGAGCGAGTTTATGAAGAATATCTAATCGCTTTCATGGAATTTCTACTAATATGTTTTGGGTTATGTTACCGAAATAGTAAAATAGCTAAAAGCAGGGGGCAGAATGCACTTGTTTGGTCGTTGATTACTATTGTTTCTTTAGTAGTAGGTTTAGTGCTTGCATCTATAACTTATGTATTATTATTTTACAAAGGTGCATTTGAGCCGAAAGCTTTTGAAGAACATTTACGACAAAATTCTTTAACTATTTTTACAATCAATATTATAGCAGCAGGTGCGGGGTTATTGGTGAGCTATATCTTAGAGCGAATGCCCGTTATCGACTCTGAAAAATGATAATCACCAGCCAAGTGTAGTTTTTAGCTTTGTCATCCCGCTTTTACTGACAGGTATTTTCGCGCCACATTGCAGCAATGCTATGTGGCTTTCTTTTTCGTATGGTTCTATACGTACCAATTGAGATACGGGTATGATGTAAGAGCGATGTACGCGTATAAAATGTTGCGGGTTCAGACTTTGTTCTACCTGACTGAGTGTGCTTTTTTTCAAGTAGTTACCGTCTTTTGTTACAATCTTTATATAGTCGTCGTTAGCCTCAACAAACTCTATATCGTCGGCGGGTATTATACGTATCAGCCCATTGTCTTTTACCACAATACGGTGTTGATAGCCCTCATACACATTGCCGGTTTGTATCGTTTCAACATTCTTCTTTTGGTCAGTGGCAGCTATGTTTGCCCATTTGTGTAATGCTTTGTCGAATCGCTCTTTTGCAACAGGTTTTAAGAGATAGTCTATAGCATTAGCTTCAAATGCTTTCATTGCATATTCATCAAATGCCGTTGTGAATATTACAGATGGCTTTTCGTCTAATAGTTCCAACATTTCAAAACCATTCAGCTTAGGCATCTGCACATCCAGAAATACCAGATGTGGCTCGTGCTCCTGAATAGCTTTAAATCCTTCAAAGCCATCGCCACATTCTGCTACTATTTCAAAACCATTGTGAGATTGCAGTAATGCTCTTATCAACTGCCTTGCCAATGGTTCGTCGTCTATGATGATTACTTTATACATACGTCTGTGGGATACTTAGTATTGTAGTAAATGTAGTATCTGTTTTGCTAACATCCAGCAAATCAGTTCTTGAAAATAAGAGGTATAACCTTCGTTTAATACCCTCTAAACCAAAGCCTGTGCCACGCGTAGGTTGATTATTTTTATCATAAGGGTTAGTAACGCTTATTTGTAGCATGTTATCATGTTGGGTTATGGTAACGCTAATTTCAACATCTCCCGTTTTGCCATACAGTCCGAATTTGATGGCATTTTCCATAACAGGCTGTAAGATGAAAGGCGGTATCTCTGCTTTAGGTTCATAGATTTTATTAAACGTAATTTTCAACCTGTCGCCAAAGCGTACAGATTCAATACTCAGGTAGGCTTCTATATATAGTAGTTCTTCTTCTAATAATATTTTCTCTTGTCCGTCTCGTTTTACAGATGTTCGCAAAAAGTCTGATAGTTTACTTATCATATCTTGCGCTTTGGCAGGCTCTATCATGGTAAGTGCACTGATGGAGTTGAGGCTGTTGTATAAAAAATGTGGCTGTAACTGTTGGCGTAGTTTATACAATTCAGCCTCGCGGTGCAGGTTGGTCAGGTCGTTCTGTTTCAGAAATTTCTTTTCAATGGTCTCGGCTTCTTTTACAATGGCAATGTAGGTAGCTATCCATCCACATATCAGCAAGTAAGAAAAATAGCGGATGGGCATGCTGCAT
>CALESY010000003.1 GCA_937919945.1 uncultured Chitinophagaceae bacterium
TACCCAGAGCGATGATTGCGATTACTTTTTTCATTTTAATTCGTTTTTGTTTGTTAGTTGTTTGATTTAGTTATTTGCTTTTGATGACACAAAGATGCTATCATCAGCACCCGATGACCAAATAAACAGGCCTTGTTAACCCCGCATTGACAAGCGATTAACGAGCCATTAACAAGCTTTAACATATCAAAAACGGCACAAAACCCTTTACTGTAAAGGCTTTCACTTACCCTGTGGCAACTTAACATTTCCTTGTGAAAAACAGGAACTGCATTTGAACTATACATACCAAACGATTAAAAAATCAAGTAAGATGAAAACAGGATTGATTACAATAATGAGTGCGGCACTACTGGCAGTAGCCGTACCGCTGGTTACAATACCTACAGTTGCAAAAGCGCAGCCGGGTGTATCTGTTTCCATACAAACTTTCTATGATGAGCTTGCTCCTTACGGGCAATGGATAGACTATCAGGACTATGGTTATGTTTGGCGTCCTAATGTACGTGGCGATTTCCGTCCTTATTATACAAATGGACGATGGGCAATGACGGAGTATGGTAATACTTGGGTATCCAATTACGATTGGGGTTGGGCACCCTTCCACTACGGACGCTGGACGTTTGACGATTATTATGGTTGGGTATGGGTACCCGATACCGAATGGGGCCCTGCATGGGTTAGCTGGAGAGATGGTAGTGAATACTATGGCTGGGCACCTATGGCACCACGTGTTAGTATCAACATATCATTCGGGCCTAGATATTATGTACCAAACGACTGGTGGGTATTTATACCCTGCAGGCAGATGTACAGTCCCAGGTTTCACAGCTATTGGCGAGGACCACAGTATAACACAACTATTATCAATAACACCACTATTATTAATAATACATACGTAAACAATCGTAACACATATATATATGGCCCACGTAGCAGCGAGTTTCAACGCCGTACAGGGCAACGTGTAAACGTTTATAATGTAAATAACGTGAATCGCGCTCAACGTACCAGCATACAAAATAATACGGTTAATATGTATCGTCCGCAGGTAAGTAATAGCCCGCGTAGTGCTAATGCAAGGCCTGAAAGGTTTGTACAGGCTGAAAGGCGTGGACGTGCTATGGAAAACAACAACATGGGCAGGGCTGAAAACATGCGAGGCAATAATGAAACCAGAGAAGAAAGAGGTCACGTGTTCAGAAATGGAGAAGTACGCAACCGTGATATGCGCGGACGAGATGAAGTAGCAGTAGCAGATAGGCCAACACGTGAGATGAATCGCAGGGATGAAGCACAAGTAGCGGCTGAACCAAGAAATGAATGGAGAGAACGCAGACAGATGGAAGCGCAACGCGGGCAACAGCAAGATATAGAACGCCGCAGGCAACAACAATGGGAAAACAGACAACAGCAGTCTCGTCAGGTAGAACCACAACGCATGGAACGTGCGGAAAGACCCCAACGTATGGAAAGAACTGAGCGCACAGAATGGCAACAGCCGCAACGCGCAGAAAGGCCTCAGCGGATGGAGCAACCACAACGCATGGAACGTGCAGAAAGACCCCAACGTATGGAAAGAGCTGAGCGTACAGAATGGCAACAGCCACAACGTGCAGAAAGACCTCAGCGTGTGGAACGGCCACAACGCATGGAGCGTGCTGAAAGAAACTTTGAAAGACAAACACCTGCCAGAGAAGAACGTACAGCACCTGCGGAAAGAGGTGAGCGTATGGGCAGGGGTAGATAAATAGTTGGTTTGTTGGTTAATGGTGAATGGGGCTCCCTCGCGGAGCCCTTTCATATTATATTACCATACCAATGCACTTGCACCCAGTATGGCTGCATCTGTATCGGGCAGGGCCGATTCAAGTATTTCTATTTTGCCTTTGTATATATGTAGCAAATTATTTTCTAAATGTTTCTTGACAGGCTTTAATAATAAGTCACCTGCTTTTGCCAATCCTCCAAAAAATATAATAGCCTGAGGAGAGGTAATAGCAGCTACATCAGCCAGTGTTTGTCCTAATAGCATACCCGTATAGTCAAACACATCTAATGCTAGTTTATCGCCCGTGAGGGCAACATCATATACCGTTTTAGATGTTATTTTACCCTTAAAGTCGCGCAGCAGGCTTTTGTCAGTACGCACATCCAGCCATTTTTCTGCTGTGTAAGCTACACCGGGTGCAGAGCAATATTTTTCAAGGCAACCCATTCTGCCACAACCACATTCTCTGCCATCACGTACTGCTATTATATGCCCCACCTCACCTGCAAAACCATCATGCCCGTACACCAAATGTCCGTTGGCTACTATACCGCTTCCTACACCTGTACCAAGCGTTATCATGATGAAGTCTTTCATGCCACGAGCCACACCGTATTGCATTTCGCCTATGGCTGCTGCATTGGCATCGTTGGTAATACGCACCGGCAAACCAAACGCATCACTCAGCATATCGGCAATGGGTATTGTACCATACCACTCCAGGTTGGCAGCATTTACTATCTCGCCTGTATAATAATTACCATTGGGTGCACCTACACCTATACCTGTTATGTGCTGGCGTTTCACTTTTTTGATAAGTGGTGTTATCTCTTTAGCCAATGCCTTTACATACTGTGCTGCAGTGCTGTACCCTTTGGTGGACATACTTCCTTTAGACAATATTTGCCCGCGCCTGTCAACAATACCAAAGGCCGTATTGGTACCTCCTATATCAATGCCCAATGCCAGTGGTTGTTGTTCCATTTTGTTGATTGTGTGTATGCTGGTTGAATTAATCCCCTAAAATAAAAAGTTTAGGATTTAGTTTTTAGCAATTTGCGGTATATATTAGTTGAACAACAAAGTAATATGCAAGTAGAAAAAAAACAATCATATACTACATCGCTTATACTGGTAGGCTGTTTATATTTCATATTCGGCTTTATAACATGGCTGAATGGCACGCTCATACCGTTTCTGAAAGCGGTATGCCAGCTTAATAATTTCCAGTCTTACTTTGTAACATTTGCATTCTTTATATCATATTTCGTTATGGCACTACCCTCTTCTGCCATACTAAGAAAGACAGGTTTTAAAAAAGGCATGAGTCTTGGTTTGCTGATAATGTCTGTGGGTGCGCTTATGTTTATACCTGCTGCCATGCAGCGTAATTACTATTTCTTTCTTGCAGGTTTGTTTACTGAGGGCTTGGGTTTGGCTATATTACAAACAGCTGTTAATCCTTATGTAACGATACTGGGGCCAGCCGAAAGTGCTGCAAGCCGCATCAGCATGATGGGCATTGCCAATAAAGCAGCGGGCATGATATTGCCTGCGTACATGGCGGGTATATTATTGAAAGGAATAGATAGCATTAACGAACAGGTGAAAGCCGTTACAGATATTGCTGCTAAAGAACAACTATTAAATGAATTAGCACAACGCATCATCAATCCGTATGTAGTACTTACAGTAGTATTGGTAGTGCTGGCATTGCTGATAAGGGTATCTCCGCTGCCTGATGTAAATGACGAAGAAGAAAACCCGGATACAGATACATCTACTCATCCCGGCATTTGGCATCATACATACTTACTGTTGGGTGCATTGGCTATATTCTTTTATGTAGGTGTGGAAGTAATAGCGGGCGACTCCATCATCAGCTACGGCACATCGCTCAATATACCCATTGACGAGGCTAAATGGTTTACATCTTTTACCTTAGGTTGCATGGTAGCAGGTTATGTAGCTGGCATCATCCTAACACCCCGTTTCATATCACAAGAAACATTTTTGCGTATATGTGCTATTCTTGGTATTGTACTTACCATCGGTGTACTTACTACAACTGGTAAAACATCTGTTTACTTTCTGGCATCGCTAGGGTTTGCACATGCTATTATGTGGCCTGCCATCTGGCCTATGTCTTTAAAAGGCTTAGGCAAGTTTACCAAAACAGGTTCCGCATTACTGATAATGGGTATAGCAGGTGGTGCTATACTACCATTACTGTACGGTTGGCAGGTAGATATTTCAGGCAATCGTGCTGCATATTGGATGATGATACCCTGTTATCTGTTCATCCTCTTCTTTGCTGTATGGGGGCATAAGATGGGATATAAAAAAGCAAATAAATAATATCTGATTTCTGAATTGTCTGTATTGTAATTTTGTACTGTTACATACGGAACAATGGACTTATTTCAGCTTATCAACGGGCATTTCGATACATACGCAACAGCAATTACCAATTTCGATACCAAGGGTATGGCACATCATTTTGCTATTCCCTGCACTTTTTTGTCAACAGAAAAGACAACTACTTTCAACGAAGCCAGTAAGTTGGAAGGATTATTTAATCAAGGTATTGGTTTCTACAAACAGTTTGGCATCACAAAAGCTGTTGCAGATGTACGCCACAAACGTTTAGTAGCTGTCAACATAGCACATGTAAAACTGCGTTGGCATTATTATAATACAGACAATACCCTACTCTACTATTGCGACTATGAGTATGTACTGAAAGCCAATAAACACAACAGGTGGGAGATAGAAACCGCCATATCCATCAATGAAAAAGAACAGATGGAAGCATGGCTGAAAAGCATGAAAAAAGCCAACCCGTAGGCTGGCTAATCTTATATATCAAATAGTAGTCTATTATTTAAAAGCATTCAAACCTGTTACATCCATACCCGTTATCAGTAGGTGTATGTCGTGTGTACCCTCGTAGGTAACAACAGATTCCAGATTCATCATATGGCGCATAATGCTGAATTCGCCGGTGATACCCATACCACCTAATATCTGCCTTGCTTCGCGCGATACTTTGAGGGCTATATCGCAACTATTACGTTTTGCCATAGATATTTGCGCAGGTGTTGCGCGGTCCTGATCGCGCAATACACCCAATCGCCAGTTTAACAGTTGGCTCTTGGTTATTTCCGTAATCATTTCTGCCAATTTTTTCTGTGTCAGTTGGAAGCCTGCAATAGGACGGTCGAACTGTACACGTTGTTGTGCATAGCGGAGTGCAGTATCGTAGCAGTCCATGGCACAACCCAAAGCACCCCAAGCAATACCGTAGCGTGCGCTTGACAGGCAAGTCAACGGGCCTTTCAAACCTTTGATGTCGGGGAATATGTTTGCCTTAGGTACTTTTACATTATCAAACACCAGTTCGCCTGTTGCAGATGCTCTGAGCGACCATTTGCCATGCGTTTCCGGTGTGCTGAAGCCTTCCATACCACGCTCTACTATCAATCCGCGTATCTCACCGCTTTCGTCTTTTGCCCATACTACGGCTACATCTGCAAACGGTGCATTCGAAATCCACATTTTAGAGCCATTAAGTATTACATGGTCGCCAGCATCTTTAAAATTGGTAAGCATACCTGCCGGGTTAGAGCCATGGTTAGGTTCTGTCAGCCCGAAGCAGCCCATCATTTCGCCAGTAGCCAGTTTGGGTAAGTACTTCATCTTCTGTTCTTCACTACCAAACTTATAGATGGGGTACATAACCAGCGAACCCTGTACAGATGCGGTAGAACGGATGCCGCTATCGCCACGCTCCAGTTCCTGCATCATAATACCGTAAGAGATATAGTCGAGCCCTGCACCGCCATATTTCTGGGGTATAAACGGACCAAAACAGCCAATTTCGCCCAAACCTTTTATTATTTGCTTCGGAAACTCGGCACGTTGTGCATAATCCTCTATTATGGGGCTTATTTCTTTCTTTACATAAGCGCGAACAGTGTCGCGTATCAGTTTGTGTTCGTCTGTCAGTAGTTCATCAACCAGGTAGTAATCAGGATGTTGATACAAGTCTTTTTGCATAGCATTTGTTAAATGTGGCGCAAAGGTAGCATTTTTGACAGTTGCGATATAGCTTTGTGTAAAATCTGCCTTTTCTACTCCTCTATGCATTCAACTATTGCGGTATAAGTAAAAAACATACTACCGCAAACACAATCTGATAACGGATTTAGCGTTATTGTATGTGTTTTTATGACAATTTGATTGCAATGGGATGATAAAACGGAACAGATTTTGCGGCATACTAAAATTATAGAAAAACGTTGAAACCATCAAACTTTTTTGGCAGTTCAATCGTCTATTATATAACACGTAGTTAAATAGAACAGTTAATAATTAAATTTTATATTTTATGAGGCAGTTAAAGATTGCCACCCAGATTACCAACCGCGACTCTCAAGCTGTTGAAAAGTACTTACAGGAAATCAGCAAAATTTCGATGATTACCCCTGAAGAAGAGACTACCCTTGCACAGAAAATCCATATGGGCGACCAACGCGCATTGGAGAAACTGGTAAAGGCCAACTTGCGTTTCGTGGTATCGGTAGCTAAGCAATACCAACATCAGGGCTTGTCTTTGAGCGACCTTATAAACGAGGGTAACCTCGGCCTGATAAAAGCGGCTCAACGCTTTGACGAGACTAAAGGTTTCAAATTCATCTCTTACGCCGTTTGGTGGATACGCCAGTCTATATTGCAGGCATTGGCTGAGCAGGGACGTCTGGTACGCTTACCACAAAACAAAATAGGCACTTACAACAAGGCCAACAAAGCTTTCATTGCTTTTGAGCAGGAAAACGAGCGTGAACCATCTACAGAAGAGTTGGCAGAGATACTGGATATGAGTGAAACAGAAATCACTAACATATTTACAAGCAATACACGCCATACATCATTAGACGCACCGGTACACGAGGCAGAAGATGTGGCTATGGGCGACCTGCTGGAAGGTGCGAACGATACAGATGATGATGTGATGAAAGATTCATTGCGTAATGAAATTAAGCGCATATTGAAATCGCTGAGCACACGTGAGGCTGAAATACTGGGTGCATACTTCGGACTGGAAGGTGATAATGGCCCTACTATTGAAGAAATAGGTGAAAAATACGACCTGACTAAAGAGCGTATCCGCCAGATAAAAGAACGTGCTATTAAGCGTTTGCAAAAGGCACGCTACAGCAATGCATTGAAGGTATATCTGGGTTAATACCCCATGTTAATTACTTACTAAACATAACAGAGCCGCGTGTATTTCTACTCGCGGTTTCTTATTTTAGTGCTATGGACAATCAGCAGTTAAAAACATCTGAAGAAAAAACCATCAACCTATATAACAAGGCATATTCCGAAAATTATCGTGCCTATGATGAGCATTTTATCAACGAACCCTCTTATCCGCACTTCGGTGGTATCATACGCAAGCTCTCATCATCTTTTGGCAAACCGATATCTGTGCTTGAAGTGGGTTGCGGTACAGGCAGATACTTCCATACACTGCAAAATACTGCCCACCTATCGGGTATAGACATATCTGAACATATGCTGGAACTGGCACGCCACCCGCTGAAAGAAAATGAGGTGAACATTCCAGATATACGCCTGATAGCAGGTAGTGTTTACGAACATGACTTTGGCAATCAACAATTCGACTTTATATACTGCATAGGCGTACTGGGAGAGCATGTACCACTTACAGATGCTATGTTATCTAAACTATACAAGTTGCTGAATGATAAGGGCATATTATTTACCACCGTTGTAAATCTGGATGCACGTAAAAATATAAAACGTAAACTGGCAGAGGCAGCCTACCCCATGATGCCGCAACGTGTGAAACAAGTGCTGGACGAACGCTGGAAAAGCAACTACCTGACACTGCAACAACTAAAAGCCCTGATGACAGCATCGCCCTTTACCAACTACGATATAGAAAACTATATAAGCGAAGACAAAGGCTGGAAAGGCGGACATTATGAAGTAACGGCAAGGAAGTAAGTAATATTACAGAACCTGAATATAGCGGGATTAGGTGTGTTAGTCATGTATAGCATTCAAGTCATGGCGAAGTACGAAGCCATCTCACCATTTGGGGGGTGTTACCAAATAATGTTGTAAAGATACTTAAGACCATAGTAGAGAAAACCTAGTATCATAGACACCCATATAATACCAAGTAGCAGCACCCAAAGAATACCCCAAAATTGAGTAGTTAATAGTCTGCCTGTGCCACTATAACTACCATCATACTCTTTATCCAATACTTCTTTTTGTCGTTTACCATAGCGCAACAGCAGGTATGTTTTGCCTATCAGCCAAAAGAAGCCATCAATTATTCCACCTAAAATTACTTCTACGATAAACTCACCCATTTGCACCCAAATATAAATGGCTTACACCATACTCTGTGCAGCAATATACCCGCTGCTCCATGCGTGTTGAAAGTTGAAGCCACCTGTTATACCATCTACGTCGAGTATCTCACCTGCAAAGTACAAGCCCTTTAGTATGCGGCTCTCCATAGTCTGCGGGTCTATCTCAGATAGCTTAATGCCACCACAGGTTACAAACTCTTCTTTAAACGTTGTCTTGCCTTTTACATCATAGGCATCGCGTAGCAAAAACTGTATCATCTTGTTTTGTGCGGCAGCCGGTAGCTCGCCCCACTTCACATCTTCGCCTATGGCTGCATGTTGTAGTTGGTATTCCCACAATCGCCTTGGCAGGTTGAAAGGGTTTTTATGCCATACCAATTGCTTGCCCTGCTCTCTGCGTATATCGGCAAGCTGTGTGCGCAGGTCTTCTTCGCTTACATCTACCAGCCAGTTTATCTGTATGTTGAAGTCGTAGTTGCGTTCACTTAGTTCTCTGGCTGCCCATGCAGATGTACGTAGTACAGCAGGTCCACTCATACCCCAATGCGTTATCAGCAACGGACCGTGTTCTGTAAGTTTTGTACCTGTTATGCGTACGGTGGCATCGGGTACACTCACGCCCATCAGTTCTGTTATAGGGTGTTTGGGTATGTTGAATGTAAACAGCGATGGTACAGGTGGCTGTATGCTATGCCCTGTTGCTGTGAGCCATTTGTATTGGTCGGGCTTGGGGTAGCCACCACAGGTTATCAATACTTTATCTGCCAGAAAAGTAGTGCCGTCTGCAAAGTGCAGCAGTAGTTTATCGTCTTGCTTTTCTATACGCTCAATGCTCTTGTGATATTTCACCTGCACTTTGTTGCGCATCATCTCTTGCCATATACAGTCTATGATGGTTTGAGAGTCGTCTGTTATGGGAAACATCCTGCCATCTGCTTCGGCTTTCAGTTGTACACCACGTTTAGCAAACCATTCAATCGTATCTGTCGGGCTGAAACGATACAGTGTTTTCTTCAACAACTGCTTACCACGCGGATAACGGGTTACGAGTTCGGGTACATCAAACAACGCGTGGGTAGTATTGCACCTGCCACCACCCGATGCTTTTACTTTCTGCATCACCTTACCTGTCTTTTCGAACACGGTAACGGTTACACCATCTTTATATGGCATATTAGCAGCTGCAAAACACCCTGCTGCACCTGCACCTATGATGGCTATTTGTGTCAATACCTTACTCTGCGTTTTTTATCTGTGCCTCTACTACTGCTATGGCTACCATGTTTACTATCTGGCGCACACTGCTGCCTAACTGTAGTACGTGTACAGGTTTGCGTAAGCCCAACAGTATAGGCCCTACGGCTTCTGCACCACCTACCTCTTGCAACAGATGGTAGGCAATATTACCAGCCGCCAAGTTGGGGAATATGAGTGTATTGGGCGATTCGTTTACCAAATCAGAGAACGGATAGTTTTCGCGCAGTAAGTCTTTATTGAAAGCGATACCTGCCTGCATCTCGCCATCTATCACCAGTTCGGGCATTTTATTTTTGATGGTAGCTACCGCATTGCGTACCAGCACAGCCTCGGGCGATGCACTGCTGCCGAAGTTGGAATAAGACAACATGGCTATACGCGGTTTGATGTTGAGGTTCTCTACCGCACGTGCCGTTAGGAGTGTTATATCCACCAGCTCATCTTCCGTAGGGTTGAAGTTGACTGTGGTATCAGCAAAAAACAAAGGCCCTTTCTTACTGAGCATCACATACATACCCGCTACTCTTCCGGCACCTTCTTCCATGCCAATTATCTCCAACGCCGGGCGTAGTGTGTTGGGGTATTGCCTTGTAAGCCCGGATATAAAAGCATCTGCCTCACCTGTTTCCACCATCATGCAGCCAAAGTAGGTACGCTCGCGCATTATCTTACGTGCCTCGTACATATTATAACCACGGCGGTTTCGCTTCCAGAAGAAGAGTGCGCCAAACTTATCGCGCTTCTGTGCATGCTCATCGCTACGTGGGTCTATGATGGTTACATCATCCAGTTGCAGGCTGTGTTCTTCTATCAGCTTGCGTATTTTACGCTCCTCGCCCAGCAGTATGGGTATGGCTATACCATCGTCTTTTACTATCTGTGCAGCCTTCAGCACTTTCAGGTTTTCTGCTTCGGCAAATACTACGCGCTTAGGATTTTGCTTGGCTTTGTTGATGATGAAGCGCAGCAGGTTGTCGTCGCTGCCCAGGCGTTTGTATAATTCACTTTCGTAGGCTTCCCAATCTGTTATGGGCTTGCGTGCTACCCCACTGTCTATAGCGGCTCTGGCAACGGCAGGTGCTACGGTTACCAACAAACGAGGGTCTATGGGTTTGGGTATGATGTAGGTAGGACCGTAATGCAGGCTCTTTTCGTTGTAGGCTACGTTTACTATATCGGGTACAGGCTCTTTGGCAAGTTGTGCCAGTGCCTTTACAGCAGCCAGTTTCATCTCTTCGTTGATGGCTGTCGCCCTTACATCCAGCGCACCACGAAATATATAGGGGAAGCCCAACACATTGTTTACCTGATTAGGATAATCGCTTCTGCCGGTTGCCATAATAACATCGGGGCGTGCAGCAATAGCATCTTCATACGGTATTTCGGGGTCGGGGTTGGCAAGTGCAAAGACTATGGGTTTATCGCCCATGCTTTTCACCATATCCGGTGATATAATATTCCCTTTCGACAAACCGATAAACACATCTGCACCCTGCATGGCTTCTGCAAGGCTTATATCTTGTGTGTGGTTAGCGAATATTTGTTTGTTCTCGTCAAGGTCGTCGCGGGTAGCTGTTATCAGTCCCTTGCTATCAAACATATACATATTGCGTACATCGGCACCCAATGCTACATATATCTTACAGCAAGAGATAGCAGATGCACCCGCACCGCTTATCACAAATTTTACGTTGGCTATGTCTTTACCTACCAGATCTAATGCATTGAGCAATGCCGCACCCGATATGATGGCCGTACCATGCTGGTCGTCGTGCATGATGGGTATGCTCAATTCTTTTTTCAGTCTTGTTTCTATTTCAAAACATTCAGGTGCTTTGATGTCTTCCAGATTGATGCCGCCAAACGTAGGTTCTAATGCCTTGACTACCGATACGAAATGGTCTATATCCCTCGCGTTCAGTTCTATATCAAACACATCAATATCTGCGAATATCTTAAAGAGCAGCCCCTTACCCTCCATTACGGGTTTACTGGCTTCAGGGCCTATATCGCCCAAGCCAAGTACGGCTGTACCGTTACTTATTACCGCTACCAGATTTCCTTTTGCAGTGTATTTATAAACATCATCGGGGTTGGCATGTATTTCTTTACAGGGTTCTGCCACACCGGGCGAATATGCCAATGCTAAGTCGCGCTGGGTTTTGGTTTCTTTGGTGGGTATTACTTCTATTTTACCGGGCCGTCCTTTCTCGTGATATTCAAGCGCATCTTCCTTTCTTATTAATTGTGCCATAGCTGTCTTTTAGCAGACAACTAAGTTATACAAAATAAGCCCTTTGTCATAGCGACATGGCAAGAGATTGATTTAGAATTGATTAAGGAATAGCACTTAATGTATTTTCTAACTGCAAATAATGCCTTTGTTGGTGTGCTATGAGGAAACGAAACGTATCGCCAAGCTTCAGTTTGATGAGCCTGCTGAGGCTGATGGGTATACGCAGCTTGCCCATGTCTGTACTGCCTGCTTTTTGCAGCAACGATAACAGATGCTCTTGCCCCTTGATAAATTCGGCTATCACTTTAGCAGCATCCAACTGCTGTGGCGGACGGTGGTCTTTGGGTGAGTTCATCCTGTTGGCTACCTTACCATCTTTGCCGGGCAGCATCATATTGGTAAAATAGTTGCCAAACCAACCCGCTTTAAATACGGAATTAAATGGCACTTGTTTTTGCAAGGCTTTTTCCATTTCGGGCAGGTAGTAGCGGTTGTAGCTGTTCAGGTGTTCTATTATCTGTACAGCACTCCATTTGCCCGCAGCGGGCTGTGTATTCAGCTTATCTGCCTCCATGCTTTGCAGCGCCTTTGTACGGCTGATGATGGCATCTACCTGTGTAGTAAGCAGTTGCAGTAATTGTCGAGCATCCATTGCAGGCATAATATCGGTATTATAACGGCAAAGCTATTACCCTATTCATTCTAAAATCTTTGTCTGCACCAAGATTTATAAGCGCACTTTGCCCAATAGCTTGCTGAAAGTGGCAGGGTCTACACCTATATAAGATGCCAGGTATTTGTGCGGTATCAGGTTCAGCACATGGGGGCTGCGCTTCAGTAATGTGGTAAACTTCTCTTCGGCAGTATAGCTCATTACCTCTACCTGCCTTTCCATGGTACCTGCCAATGTGTGTGTAAGGGCAAGGCGTACCCATGTTTCTATACTGCGATGTGCCTGCATGAGCCGGTGCATATCGTTGTAATGAATACGCAGCAGATTGCTTTTAGTAATAGTTTCCAGATAAAAGCGGGATGGTGTTTGTGTAAAAAAGCTATCGATAACACCCGAAAATGAGGGTGCATAGGAAAATACAATCGTTACCTCTCTGTCGTTGTGCTGAAAGAAAGCACGTTGTACCCCGTCCGTAACCATATACACATAATGCTCTACCTCTCCTGCACGGGTAATGAGTTGTTTGCGCTTATAGGCTACGGGCTCCCAACAGGTGGCTAAAGCCTGCCAAGCCGCATCGTCCAGCGTGTGTACGGCAAATACCTGTTGCTTGAGCATGGCTATCGCATCCATAGCGTAAAAATACAGATGTAGTTAAGAAATAGGATGTTTTGGTACGAATACCTAAAAAAACAGAGGCAGCCTGCCCAAGTATGCCCACGTGCCCAAGTATATTATCATTTGGGCAAATGGGCAAAATATCATTCTCTGCTCATGCTGCTCACGCGCTCACGATGCTCATTATATATTTAGCGTGAGCACTGTGAGCGTTCACGCTTGTTCATGGTGTTCATACTCCTGTTGCGTGAACAAGATGAACATGTTCGCACCTGTTCGCAGTGTTCGTATATACTTAGTGCGAACAAACGAACAACCATTTTTTGTCCCAGCTTGTCCCACTGTCCCAAAGTATAGTAACTGGTTTTGTGGGACAGATGGGACAGTACATTACTCGCGTCATTGCGAGGAACGAAGCAATCTCAAGATAACATGAACATTGTCCCACTATCCCAAGATATGTTATTATGTAAATGCTTTATTTGCTATAATTGACAATATGCATTTTTGAAAATTAATTCCTACATTAGTTTTACTAATAATACTACATCCTATGGGAATATTAGATTCTTTTAGAAACAACAAAGTTGATTTGACAAGAAAGACTACAAAAGGTTTTTACATTGGTTCCCCAGAAGCTGAAGCAGAAAATAATACAGGTATACAAAATTTAGAACATTATTTCGACGATTTTCTTGAAGTGTTGCCTTTACTCTCAAAAGGTAAATTTTTAATTGTTGGAAGAAAAGGAGCTGGAAAGTCAGCTATTGCAAAATTCATTAAAGATTCTTCTGATAAAACCGACAATTCTTATTGTGATTTAATTAGAATAAATAATGTTAGCCTAGAAAAAATAATTCAAAATACACACTATAATGAAGATGTTACTAATAAGGAATCTGCCTTGTTTGAGTGGTTGATCTTAGTACGTCTAGCGAAATTGTTAGTTCAAAATAAAAATGCACAATACACACTTGAATACAAAAAAATTAGTGATTTTTTGACAAGAAATGCTGGGATAGTAGATATTGACAAATACCAAATTGAGGAAGTATATGAAAAGAAAGGTGGGCAAGTTAGTTTTGATGTTTTAAGACATTCTTTTAAGGGTATTATCAGTAAATATTTTGATATTAAAACAACTCAAGCACCATTTTATAAATTAATTACACCGTTAAAAGAAATAATAAAAACTGTACTTAAATATGATGTTCATACTAATGTCGAATACTTATTATTATTCGATGATTTAGATATCAACTTCAGTGAAAAGAATTTTAGTGATATTCACACTCTTGTGCAGCTTATAAGAATTGCAAAACAATATAATAATGAAATTTTTACAAATAGTAAAGCTAAAATAATTATATTTTTAAGAGATGATATTAAACACATAGTGTTAAATCATTACGCAGATACAGCAAAGATTTTTTCAAGCTACGAGATTTTGCTTAGTTGGTACGATCATGAAAACTTTAAGACTAACGAAAATAGTACCAACCTAAAGAAGTTTATCAACAAAAGAATTGAATTAAATTTCAAAGCAAACAATATTTTATTTTTTGAAGCAGATCCTTGGACTACATTAGTAGTTAACAGTCACTATAATTATAGTGATAAATCCGCGTTTAAGTATATTTTAGATTATACATTTTATAGACCGCGGGATTTGATTTTATTTTTCAATAACATTGGCAAAGAAGACTATGAATATCCATTATCTCCTTATGTTATTCAGAGCATGTTGAACAAACTTACTGTTGAAATAGTTGCAGAAATTAAAAATGAACTTTCTGTTTTTTTCGATAGTGACCAAATTCAAGGATTAATGTCTGTGTTTCAATATTTTTCAAAAGATTTGACGATATCGTATGACCGTTTCATTAATAAATTAAAACCTATAGAATGTGAAAAAAATAGTGCACAAATTTTTGAAATATTATTAAAATACTCATTAGTCATACCTAAAGACATGCAAGGGCGCTTATTTTTTAACTATCGTGAAAAATTTTCGTATGAATCATTTAACAAAAGTGATTATAACTATGGTATTCATAAGGCTTTAATGCAGTACTTTAACCAAACATAGTAATCATAAAACTGTATTTATGTCCCATCGTACCAGTTAACTATATGCTAGACAGCGGGACAAGCTGTATTACTTAACAGATGTTACAGTATTACACATACATAACCATACCGTCATTTCGACCAACGTGAGAACTTTTCTCAACGAAGCTAAATCTCCTGAAGATTACTACTGTAGCTAATATCAATCGACACTGCAAACTCTCAGGAGATGCCTCTCTGCGTTCGGTATGACGACCTTGATTTGGCAATGACATGCATAATGTGTACTGTCCCAAGTGTCCCACCGTTTCAGTTACTATATTTTGGGACAGTGGGACAAGTTTGGGACAAAGCCTGTTCGTTTGTTCGCGTACAGGATATACGAACACCGCGAACAGGTGCGAACATGTTCATCTTGTTCACGCTACAGGAGTATGAACACCGTGAACAAGCGTGAACGCTCACAGTGCTCACGCTAAATATATAATGAGCATCGTGAGCGCGTGAGCAGCATGAGCAAATATATCGTTTGCCCATTTGCCCAACTTATATAATACATGGGCATTTGGGCAGCTTGGGCAATAAAAAACCACCCTTGCAGGTGGCTTTTGTTGTTATGTTCATTCAAAATATTACCCTGGTATTCTTGCCATATACTTAGCCATTTCTTTCACCTGGCTTACTATCTGCTCGTTGGTAGCTTTGCAGGCTTTGGCTTTGGCAAAGTACATCTTGGCACTCTTAAAGTCGCGGCGTTCCAGCAGCAGGCTGCTTAGTTGCAGGTATGCGGTGGCTTTGCTGTCTTCATCGGGCAAGCCTACTTTGATGGCTTTGCGCATATTTTCCATCGCCTCTTTCTTATTGCCTTTTTTGTAGGCTATGCTACCCAACTGCAGGTAGGCAGTACCCTCGTATTCTTTTTCGGGCATACCCGCAGCCAATCCTTTTTTCAGGTCGGCCTCTGCTTTGTCAAGGTCTTCGCCCATAGTGCTGAAGTTGGCACGCAGCATGTAGTAAGACGAGCGTACGGGTTTGTACAACAGGTTGGGGTATTTAACCCTGTCCAGCAGTTTTTGAGCACCTTCCATATCGCCGCTTTCTACATAGCCCTGTATCAGTGTCATAGGGCCTATCATAAAGTGGGCAACCACCATCAGTATAGCAATCAAAAAAGGTATCCAACCTATCCACCAGGTTACTTCCATGCCTACCCATATACCCAAGCCTATCAATAGCACTGCCAGCAGCAGGCGGTTGTTCACAACAAAACGGCGTAATATACTCTTCATATCTGTTTCTGTATAGAGGGTGCGAAGTTAAATATTATCCGCTAATGGGGTGTAGCTTTCCTTGCAATTAAGTTTTTTATTGCAGCAAACGGGATAGAATGATGTTTTATGTAATACTTAAAAAGCCTGCTAAGTAATCACAGCTCTTCTTCCCGCTCCAGCATCAAAATACAGTGCTGCGGTACTATGTAGTATTTCTCTCCCTCATATACCACCTCTGTACTGCCGTTTATCAGGAATATTGCCAGGTCGCCCTCTTGTGCCTGCAGGGGTATGTATTTTACCTTTTCCTGTGGTTCTTTCCATGTTTCAGTGTCTTCCTGCACGGCAGGTATCGGAAAGCCGGGGCCTGTTTTTATGATATAGCCTTGCTGCACTTTTTCTTTCTCGTGCACACCGGGTGGCAGATACAAGCCACTGCCTGTTCTTTCTTCGGGCTTATTAGGTTTTATCAATACCCTATCGCCTACTATTATCAGCTTTTTCCACTTGTTGCCCGTTATGCTCACCATATAAGTATAATGTATTGAGTTTTTAAAAAAAGCGGTGCAAAAATACAGCATTCTCCGTCATACTCCATGCAGCTATAAAAGCTACCTTTGCGCATAGCGTTTTATGGAACAGAAAGACTGGTTTGAAACATGGTTCGGCTCCCCTTATTACAAAATATTATATAAGCACAGGGACGAACCCGAAGCGCAAGCCTTTATAGAAAAACTACTGCAACACCTGCAACCACCCGATGGCTGCAAGATGATTGATATAGCCTGCGGCGATGGTCGCTATGCACGCCAACTGGCAGGGCATGGGTTTGATGTTACAGGTATAGACCTGTCGCTGCACCATATAGAAATAGCCAAAGAATATGAGGCAGATAACCTGCACTTCTTTGTACACGATATGCGGATGCCTGCCTATATCAACTACTTCGACTATGCTTTCAATTTCTTTACCAGCTTTGGCTACTTTGCACACGACCGCGACCATCTGCTGGCTGCCAAATCTTTTGCAAGGGCATTAAAGAAAGGCGGCACATTGGTAATAGACTACCTGAATGCCGTAAACGTAATGAATAACCTAGTGCCCGAAGATACCATAACAAGGGGCAGTTATACATTCCATATCAACCGCCGTGTAGAGCGCAAGCATTTCATCAAAGACATTCGCTTTACTGATGCTGATAACAAACCACGCCATTTTACGGAGAGTGTAGCGGCATTTGAGTTGCAGGATTTTGTGAGCATGTTTACCAAGGCAGGCTTATCTTTAACAACTACTTTCGGCGATTATAACCTGCAGGCATTTGATGCCCGTACATCGCCAAGGCTGATAATGGTATTTAAAAAATAAACGTGCAGAAACTGCTGGAAACACTCATAGGCTGGGATTATGCAGCATGGTACTACCTCAATACCGTGTGGCAAAACGATGTGCTCGATGCCTTTGTACCCTACCTGCGCAACCAGTGGACGTGGGCACCACTTTATCTGTTCCTGCTCTTGTTTATGACCATCAACTTCGGGCGCAAGGGGTGGATGTGGTGTGTGTTCTTTCTGCTCACCTTTGCAGTGGCAGACCAGTTGAGTGCTACCCTCATAAAACCGTATGTACATCGTTTGCGCCCTTGCAACAATCCGTATCTGCAACAATTTGTACACCTGTTAGTGCCTTGCGGCAGCGGGTATAGCTTTCCCTCATCACATTCCGCCAATCATTTTGCATTAGCCGTGTTTGGTTCCATAACATGGCAGAGGCACGGTAAGTGGATATGGCCTGCATCGCTGCTATGGGCTGCCAGTGTAGCCTATGCACAGGTATATGTGGGTGTACACTTTCCGCTGGATGTGGTGTGTGGTGGTATATTAGGTGCATTAGCAGGTATACTTACGGGCAAGTTGTACAACAAAGTGTACGGGCTACATAAAGAAAAAACGGAGACTACTGCCTCCGTCCGTTAATGTAGTTATTGAATTCGTCCTTACTACTGTTGAAAGAAAATTCACTTTCCAGCTTCCAGTAGTCGCGCTTATCTATCACATTATCATATCCCCATTTAGCTACTTCCAGCTTAGTGCTTTCAAAGCTCAACCATGATAATATAGAGCGCATCTGCTCAGTAGTATATCGCCTGTCTTGCAGTACGTTTTGTATCAGCTTTTGTTTGTCGCTGTCGCCAATGCGTTCATCCACACGCCTTTTCAGGTCGTTCATGTCTTGTTGTGTCCAGCTGCGGCTGTTTCTGTGCCTGTCATACACATCATCACGGTCGTTCCACCTGTCATCTCTGCGGTCGTCCCATCTGTCATCGCGCCTGTCGTCTCTTCTATCATCCCTGCGGTCGTCGTAGGTATCGTCTATAAACTCTACCTGTGTATATAGCTGGTTATTGCGTACATCATATTCCATGTCGGTAATAGTACCTGCAGATATGCGTATGCCACCGGAGTATATAACCCTTGCTTTACCACCCCTGCCATTGGTATATGGTGTATAACGATATATTTTGATGAAATGACGGCCTGCGGGCAAATCGCCTATTGTTATAGAACGTCCTTGTTTGTCGTAATACCTGTCATTGAGAGATACTGCCAGTCGTGAATCATCGCTCAAACGTACACGGATGATGCTTCGCCTTGCCTGTGCAGATACTTGTGCTATGCTGATAACTGCCAGCAACATGAATAGTAATAGTCTTTTCATAAATTACAGATTAGATTGTTGATTCATCAAATTCAACAGCCGTGCCAAAACTACGGATTGTTGTGAAAGGTATTTCAATTTAAGGCTTTATTAACAAGGCACAGAGTATGCCAGTACTAACGGCTGCATTCAGGCTTTCTGCCCCACCCCTGCGTGGTATTGTTATTTTTCGGGTAGCTTTTTGCAATACTGGTGCAGATATTCCTTTCGATTCATTGCCAATTACCAATACACCTTGTTTTACATCATTCAATGCATATACGTCTTCACCATCCAACGCTGCTGCATATACAGGCATCTTCGTCTGGCTGATAAATGATAATACATCTGCTGTATGTAACTGTACTCTCAGATGCCCGCCCATAGCAGCCTGTATTACTTTTGGGTTGTAATAATCTACACTATCAGGCGTTGCTACAATGTGTTTGATGCCAAACCAATCAGCTATACGGATGATGGTACCCATATTGCCGGGGTCTTGCAATGTATCCAATGCTATACACCATTCATCAACGGGCAAGCTTGTATTCGTTTTATTATTATGCACTACCAACAATACTTCATTGGCTGTTTGCAGTTGAGATATAGTTTGCAATTCATCCTCAGATACCGCACTAATAATGGCCTCGCTGTGCTGATTAACAAGTTTAGTATGGCTTTGCAACCATGCGTCAGTAGCCACAATATGCTGTATAGTAGCCGGAGAAGCCAGCCATTCGCGGGCTATTTTATCGCCTTCTACCACAAAAACCGCATGCGCTGCCCTATATTTTTGCTGCGATAATGACCGAATATATTTATTTTGCGCCTTGGATAACATACTCGGCAAAACTAATTAATTGTCCCAACCAGATATATGAATTGCAGAAGAATTGTAAACACCTTACCGGCATGGGGGACGTGTATTCTTTTTTTACTGCTTACGGGTTGTGATTCTACAAAATATGTACCCAAAGACAAATACCTGCTTCGTAGCAACGAAATAAAGCTGAAAGCTACCGTACCCCTTACCCAAAAAGGTGAATTGAAAGAAAACCTGAGCAGTCTGGTAGCCCAAAAAACAAACACCTACTCGCTGATAGGCAATACGCCACTGAAGCTATATCGTTACAATCTGCGATATGACAAATACCAGAAAGACCCTAAAAACTTTCAGCTTAAAACAAAGTCGGTAGAACCGCCTGTTATATACGACAGCACATTGAAGAAAAAATCTGCTACTAACATTCGTACCTATCTCTTCAACAAAGGATTTTTTTATGCTAAGGTATCAGACACTACCGTGTACAAAGGCAAGAAAGCTTATGTTACCTACAGGGTAGAAACCGGTACAAACTATCTGATAAATAAAATAAAGCTGGATGTAGATGATAGTGCTGCTCTCTCTATTATTAATGCCAATCAAAAATTCAGCCTGCTGAAAGAAGGTACTGATTTTATGTATGAGGCCTTAGAGGCAGAGAAAAGCAGGATAGCTACCGTACTGAGGAATAACGGATTTTACAAATTCTCTCAGGAAAACATCAGTTTTGAATTGGACACACTCAATAAGCAATACTTCAAGGATGCTGAAAACCCCTTTGAAAGTGCTGTCAACTTTATCGCATTACAGAAAAACAATAAAAAACCAACGTTAGATATACGCATCATCATACGTCCTGAAGATGAAAAAAGAGAGGCATATAGAAGGTATGGTATAAGGAAAATCATAGTCTATCCTGACTTTCAAAGTATTAAAGACCTGACAGATACCAACAACATGATACGTACTGTATTTGATGGTGTAGAATTTAAATACCATAAATATTATGTACGTGAAAAAGTAATCAAAAACCACCTGATTGTATTTGAAGGAGCCTATTACTCACAACAGGACTATGATGAGACGATTAATAAAATGAATGAATTGGGTGTGTTTCAGACCGTTCGTATTTCATATACGGAAGACACTGTCAATGCAGCATATAATGGTTACTGGTTGCATTGTTATATTACCATGACACCGGCTGAAAAGTATGACTACAACACAAGCCTTGAACTATCAAACGGCACCACGTATTTAGCAGGTACAAATCTGACACTCAGCCTGCGTAATAAAAACGTAGCAAAAGGTGCAAACCTGCTTACCATGTCATTAACCGGTGGACTTGAAAGCTTTGCAGATTCGAGTGGCCGGTTAGACCTCTTGTCAAGAAATATAGGTTTCAATACAAGTATGGACTTTCCCAAGTTCCTGTTTCCCATAGCACAAAAAAACCTTAGTAGCATTAACGCACCCAGAACTGTCATATCAAGCGGTATAGGGCTCGTAGAGCGTATTGACTATTTTACAATGATTAATATCTCTGCATCTTTTACCTATAAGTGGCGAGAAACAAAAACAAAATTCTGGGAAGTTAGCCCTGCATTCATTAACAGAATACTCCCTACTATATACCCGCAATTCGCTGCTTTGTTAGCCAACAACCAATATTTAGAGAATACCTACAAACCAACTTTTATAGAAGGAGAAAACGTTACATTCACATTCAGCGACAAGGAAAAGAAAAAAGGAATTAATTATAACTTCCTCAAACTAACCGGAGAAGAAGCAGGTATAGTAATGCAAGGGTTGAACGGGCTGTTCCCTTCATTACAAGCCAGTTATGCACAATACCTTAAGTTCGACCTTGATGGACAAAAGTTTTTTAACCGTAGACATTCAACATTAGCACTGCGTTTGCAGGCAGGTGTAGGTATTCCGTACAACGATGCAAAAACACTCCCTTATATCAAACAATACTTTGTAGGTGGTGCATATAGCCTTCGTGGATTCAGGATACGTACATTAGGGCCGGGTAGTTACAAAGACAACGGTACACTTTTGGCAGGTAACGTAATAGACCGTACTGGCGATATGAAAATGGAATTTACCACTGAATACCGTTTTGATGTTGTAAAACTATTTGCGGGAGCTATAAAACTGAATGGTGCATTGTTTGCTGATGCAGGTAACATTTGGTTGGCCAGGCCTTCTGACAACTATCCGGGTGGAGAATTCGCTTTCAACAAACTGGGCAACGACCTTGCAATAGATGGTGGTGTAGGTGTAAGGCTGGATGCCGGTTTTCTTGTAGTACGTTTCGACTTCGCAACACCTGTAAAAAAGCCGATGTATGCAGATGGTACAGGCAACTGGATGATACGCGATATAGATAAACTATGGGAGCAAGTGCGAAGAAATGATTGGGTTGTCAACTTCGCCATCGGTTATCCTTTCTAAGTTAATATAGCCTTGTTTGGGCATCATGCCCGCATTTAATACCTTTGAGGGGTTATGCGAAACATCAAGATAATTGAAGTACGTTCAGAAATTGGTGCAGGTACCAGAGGTGCAAGCTTGGGTATTGATGCCATCAAAGTTGCAGCACTCGACTTTATGAGCAGCTTCTTTGTCAACTTTCCATCTGAACAGGTAGAGAACGAAAACAAATTATTGTACGAACCTGTTGCTTCGCCTTATGCTAAACGGATACAAGGTGTACATACCATGTACGAACGTGTAGCCAAATCTGTATCAGAAACTTTAAAGTCCGGCTTGTTTCCGTTAGTACTTGCAGGCGACCATAGCACTGCAGGTGGCACAATAGCCGGCATAAAAATGGCTAAGCCCAAAAATAAGTTGGGTGTAATATGGATAGATGCCCATGCCGATATACATACGCCTTATACCACACCAAGTGGTAATATGCATGGTATGCCATTGGCTACCGCGCTTGGTATAGATAATACTGAAAATCAGGTACACCAACCCGATGCTGCAACTATAGATATTTGGAATAAGCTAAAGAACATAGGTAAAATAACACCTAAGATAAACCCTGAAGACATCGTATATATTGCCCTTCGCGACTTTGAAAAAGAAGAAGACTATATTATAAAGAAATATGGCATCAAAGTAATACCAGTACAGGAAGTACGCCGTAAGGGTGTAGAAAATGTAGTAAGGCAGGCACTACTCCACCTCAGTGGTTGCGATGATATTTATGTATCGTTTGATGTAGATAGCCTTGATAGTTCAATATCTCGTGGCACGGGTACGCCTGTAAGCAACGGACTGAAAGAGCGTGAAGCAGAAGATTTAATGGCATCGTTTATGCAAAACCATAAAATATGCTGCTTTGAAGTAACAGAAGTAAACCCAACACTTGATAAGGAAAACCTGATGGCTGAAATAGCATTCAACATACTGCAACGTAGTGTCAATATCCTGCTGATAAACTAAGACTGTTAAGACATAAAATAGTAAAGGCGGCCATTGAGCCGCCTTACTTATATCATCATGTAAGAAAGATTATTTAGCGTTCTGAGAACCACCATCGAACATAGCGCCGATGTACTCTCGATTCAGGCGGGCAATGTTTTCCAATGATATACCTTTAGGACATTCAGCCTCGCAAGCACCAATATTGGTACAGCTACCAAAGCCTTCTTTATCCATTTGGTTAATCATATTCGTAACACGCTCCTTACGCTCCGGTGAACCTTGTGGCAGCATAGCCAGATGAGATACTTTTGCAGATACAAACAGCATAGCAGATGCATTAGGACAAGCAGCCACACAAGCACCACAACCTATACAGGCAGCAGAGGCGAATGCCTCATCAGCCATATGCTTTTCAATAGGCAGTGCATTGGCATCTACCGCATTACCAGTATTTACAGATACATAACCGCCTGCTTGTATAATACGGTCGAAAGACTGACGGTCAACCACCAAATCTTTGATAACGGGGAATGCACTGGCGCGCCAAGGTTCTACTACTATAGTATCGCCATCTTTATACTCGCGCATGTGTAGCTGACAAGTAGTGGTATGATGCCAAGGTCCGTGTGCACGGCCGTTGATGTACATACTACACATACCGCAAATACCCTCACGGCAATCGTGGTCGAAAGCAATAGGTTCTTTACCCTCAGCTATCAATTGTTCGTTCAGTACGTCAAACATTTCAAGGAAAGACATTTCAGAAGAAACATTCTTCACCTGATAGGTTTCAAAACGGCCACGCTCTTTAGCATTCTTTTGTTTCCAAACCTTGAGCGTTAAATTCATTGTATAATGTTCCATTGTGGAATATTTTTCGTTCTATTATACTATCTATTAATAATTACTTATAGCTCCTTGCACTAGGATGTACCACTTCGTAATTCAAGTCTTCTTTATGAAGCTCAAAGTTACTTTCACCTTTATACTCCCATGCTGCTACATACATATATTTATCATCCTGGCGTAGTGCTTCACCATCTTCTGTCTGGAATTCTTCACGGAAGTGGCCACCGCAGCTTTCGTTACGGTTCAGCGCGTCTATACACATCAACTCGCCCAGTTCTATAAAGTCTGCTACACGGTTTGCTTTATCCAGTTCCGGGTTGTACTCATTCACATCACCGGGTATGCGTACATTGCTCCAGAATTCTTTACGCAAAGCCTGTATTTCTGCTATCGCTTCTTTCAATCCTTTTTCATTACGTGCCATACCACACTTGTCCCACATTATCTTACCCAAGCGCTTATGAAAACTTTCAACACTTTCTGTACCCTTAATGTTCATCAGTTGATTGATGCGGTCACTCACAGCCTTTTCAGCTTCAACAAAAGCAGGATGGTCTGTTGGTATAGACTTTGTTCTGATGTCGTCAGCCAGATAATTACCCAATGTATATGGTATTACGAAGTAACCATCTGCAAGGCCTTGCATCAATGCAGACGCACCTAGGCGGTTTGCACCATGATCGCTGAAGTTTGCTTCGCCCAGTGCATATAAACCAGGTACAGTCGTTTGCAATTCGTAGTCAACCCACAAGCCGCCCATTGTATAGTGTACAGCAGGGTATATACGCATTGGTACTTCGTACGGGTTTTCACCTGTTATCTTTTCATACATCTCAAACAGGTTGCCATACTTCTCTTTTACTACTTCTTTACCCAGTTTAGTTATCGTATCCGCATCGGCATTACTTAAGCCTTGCTTATTTACTTCTATTTTACCATAACGCTGTATAGCGGATGCATAATCGAGATATACAGCCTGCTTAGAAGCACCTACACCATAACCCGCGTCACAACGCTCTTTAGCAGCACGGCTGGCAACGTCGCGAGGTACCAGATTACCGAACGCAGGATATCTGCGTTCCAGATAGTAGTCTCTTTCTTCTTCCGGTATATCGTTTGGTTTACGATTGTCGCCTTTTGCTTTTGGTACCCATATGCGTCCGTCATTACGCAGTGATTCTGACATCAGCGTCAGTTTAGACTGATGGTCGCCACTAACTGGAATACATGTAGGGTGTATTTGTGTATAACAAGGATTACCGAAATAAGCACCTTTCTTGTGTGCCTTCCATGCAGCCGTTACGTTACTACCCATTGCGTTGGTTGACAGGTAGAATACGTTACCATAACCACCACTACACAGCAATACCGCATGGCCGAAGTGACGTTCCAACTCACCTGTTACAAGGTTACGAACTATCACACCGCGCGCTTTACCATCTATCATTACCACATCCAACATTTCATGGCGGCTGTATTGGGTTACATTACCCAATGCTACCTGCCTTTCCAATGCCTGATATGCACCTATCAACAATTGCTGTCCTGTCTGTCCTGCAGCATAGAATGTACGTTGTACTTGTGTGCCACCAAATGAACGGTTACTTAGCAAGCCACCGTACTCGCGTGCAAAGGGGACACCCTGTGCTACACATTGGTCAATGATATTAGCACTTACACTTGCCAAACGATACACATTAGCTTCACGCGCACGATAGTCACCACCCTTTACTGTATCATAAAACAAACGATAGGTGCTGTCACCATCATTCTGATAGTTTTTTGCAGCGTTTATACCACCTTGTGCAGCAATAGAGTGCGCACGACGTGGGCTATCCTGAAAGCAGAATGTTTTCACCTTGTAGCCCAACTCACCCAGTGATGCAGCAGCAGATGCACCGGCCAAACCGGTACCAATGATGATCACTTCGAGTTGACGTTTGTTAGCAGGATTTACAAGCTTACAAGTTGATTTATATTTTTCCCACTTTTCTTCCAGCGAGCCAGCAGGTATTTTTGAATTAAGTGCCATACGTATCTATGGAAATATTTTTAGAATAAACGATTATAATACTACTCTATCCAGTGCAGGTAAAATGCAATAGGCATCAATGCAAATATCAATGGTATGATGATGGAAAAAGCTACACCTACCATGTTAATGATACTCTTGTATTTATTCATTGTTAAGCCCAATGTTTGGAATGCACTGTAAAAACCATGAACCAAGTGCCACGCTAATGATATACAACCCAGCACATAAATAACCACAACAAACAAGCTCTGAAACGCTTCTTTCATCATGGTATACAAATCCAATTCGCCATTGCCCATTGTTTGTGATGCACGGTTAGGTGCCCAGAAAGCCGATATGTGTAGTACCAGGAACAATAAAATAAGCGTACCCAAGATACCCATAGAGCGGCTATACCATTTGCTCGTAGCATTGCCTGCAGATACTGCATAGCGTGTGTTGCGGCGAGAACGGTTTTGCGCCCATAGTTTCAAGCCCTGTACAATATGGAGTATCAAAAAAGCAAAAAGGCCGATTTCAGTAATGCGGATAACAACGTTTGTACCCATGAAATGTGCGGCCTCTGTAAATTTTTCACCACCATCGTTCCAGAAAATCATTGCATTGACGTAACAATGGACAACCAGAAACAGTACGAGAAACAACCCTGTAAGTGCCATCTGTATTTTTTTACCTACCGAGCTGTTGAATGCGTTTTTCCAAGACATAATTACCGTCTGAATTAAAATTGTAATGTTTTTGTAAAATCAGGCAAATATAAGATTCAGGCTGCTAAAACACAATGTATTTTTCTACACATAATGTTTTTATAAAATACCTGAAACCATTGATTTAACAAGCAATTCGAACAAAAGTTGGGCTGTATAATTTTTATATATTTATATCCTGTCCAGCCTCAACATACTGTTATCTACCATCTGGAAAAAATGCTGTGGTTGGTAGGTGCGCCAGTTAGGGTTCTCGAGTAGCTTCACATACCTGTCTATATGAGAACGCTGAAAATCGTATTGTGTCTGCTCGGGCATATTAATAGATACTATCCACCCACCCTCATCTTTAATATCATCATACCATTCCTCATAGTAATCCAGGTCGCTGCTATGAAAGTTGAGCACGTTTTCTGTAATAATGATGTACTTATAAATACCCTTGGGTATCATCAGATCTACTATCTCACGCTTTAGCTGCATGATATCGTTTTCAACGGCATCATTCCACTCCCCAATTAACTCTATGATGGCATAGTTTTGCTCATAATCAGTAAAGAGCAACTTCATGTACAAAGTACGTGAGCCAAACTCATCCCATTGCGGATGTATGTAGTAGTTGTAAACAGTATTGGAAAATTCAAACTCGCTGTACTCTCTACCGTAGAATGGTGAATTCTCATCTTCTTCAGCGGTATAGAGATGCCGCCAATTATAATATGGCTCTATTTCATGCATTACTACAAATGCTCGTTACCGTACTTCTCTTGCCAAGCCAAAACACCACCTGTAACATTTACGGTATTGGTAAAGCCCATTTGCTCCAACACCATACATGCTTGCATACTACGCTTGCCCGAACGGCAATGGATTATCAATTCTTCATTTTTCAAGTCTTCCAGCTCATCTACCTGCATACTCAGTATATTACCGAGTGGTATCAGCTTTGCACCAATATTGTATTCTTTATATTCATCAGGTTCGCGTACATCTATTACATTCAGTTTTTCACCTGCTGCAACCCTTTGTTTCAGTTGTTCTACACTTATTTCCTGCATAGTGCAAAGTTAGTATTTAATTATTTTTTGTGGTGCAATACGCTTGTCTGACGATATTAGCCTGATGACGTACATACCTGCTTGCAAATGTCTTATGTCCAGTTTTTTGCCTGATGTTATTTTGCCTGCCATCAGCACTTTCCCTTGCATATCCGTTAGTTGGTAATCTGCAGGCTTATAATCATCAAATCTTATGGTAACATAATCTTGTGCAGGATTAGGAGATATGCCGAATACAGCTTGTTTGTTTACAATTACATCATTTACTCCGCTGGCTATAATGGGACCTATTACCGGGCGTATCATCAATGCGCCTGAAACTGTAGATGGTTGCCAATAACCTACAACATTATAGTATAGGTGGTTTGCACCATGTCTGTTGGCATCTAAGCCAATATACAAACTATCGCTGTTTGCTAGTGCCGGCTGAATAGTACCGATGTAAAAAGTACCTGCAGGTAGCACTACGGGTTGGTCGAATTTATAGGTCCAAAAGAAATCATTTCGCAAATATTGCGGAAAGAGAAAATCCTGCTGATATGCTATCTGGTCTGAACCACCGGAAAGTCCTATATTGTTGTAAATAGCAACTGAAAAATATTTTGAGTATGCCATAGGCACCTGCCTGCCAAAGTATATCTGTACACCTGTAATAGTATCAGGTTCGTTCAGGTGATACTCAATAGCAGTTTTACCTGGCAGTGTTGGGAACAGGTTTAGGTAATATGATTTTTCTGCCGTCCAATCGTCATATGCAAGAAAGTTATAAAACTCCTGATCTAATACAATCGTGTCATTATCCTTATTGTCTTGCGGATTTAGGGATTCTATGTAATACTTGTTTTCAAAGATATAATTGTCTCGTGGAGTAATGAATGGAATAGTATTGGTATAGGTAGGAAACGTTACAGTCGATGTAGTATTTGCAGGTATATTGATGTTGTTGGTACCGGCTGTAAACAAGCCTACCCCTGTCGACTTTACCCTTGCACGATAAGAATAGTTGATACTATTGCTGTTATTATAATTATTACGGATGTAGGCACTATGTTGCGATGACCTTTCTTTATTGGGGTCTGCCAGAAACTGCTTATACGTCATATAGGTATAGTCATTCAGCATATAAGTAGGCTGTATATTCAGTGCAGCATCATTAATAAGAGTATCGTACAGATTTCGGCCAGTACTCATTCTTATATAGTCTATATTCCATACGTCGTCATTCGTATTTACTGACACTTTGTTTACGAATCTGAATTGGAATGTGTCGTTTAGATATACTGTATCAGTAATCGGCACCATTACCTGCATGAAAGTGTCAAGTGGAGAACCTTGCTTTGCCCATACTTTTACCCAAGCCTGATTTTTCTTTTTGAAGAACAACATCAACGAATCTTGTGTTTCGGGGCTGAAACCATTGCCCTGTGGCTGATAAAAGAAGCTGAGATAAATACTATCTGCAGGTGTATAGGTACTTAAATCAAAATCTCTTGATGTGAGGCTATCACCAAACACAAGCGCATTTACATTATTTGGTTCGTATGGTGTACCACTTTCATTCAGCCCATCTAAAGTTGCCACGCCTCGGCTGATGGGATTAACACCCATCGTATTGTTTATATACACATGCCTGTCAACCCATTTCAATTCATCAGGCCAAGTGGATACTCTTGTAAAATCTTCAAAAAACGGTAATGTGAGGGCGGTAGTTTTAGAAGCACTTTGTTTATGTGGTGTTTCAGCAACACGTGTACTATTTTGTGTTAACGGAGCAATATATTCCTGTGCATACAGGTTGCCCGCCATACAGATACATACGATGATAAAGATGTATACTTTGCTATAATTCACTATTCGAATTCAGGGGTTTCGTTATTGCTCGTTTCCTCTTCCTTATTTATATTAACATCTGCACCTGCTTTTTTATTGCGCTCCAATTCTTCCGGTGTCGGATTTTGTTTAATTCTAATATCTACTATATCGCCCTGACGTATGCGGTTAGGTGCGCCTAATTCATTAAGAGAGCCCGGTATTTGGCTATATATAACAGCATTGGCAGAGTCTGTAATGTCGCCTTCCCACAATGCTGTAATAGTGAGCCCATTGCCGCTTAACATGGCAATAGCTTCATTATATGTCATACCCACCACATCAGGTACGTTAAATTGGGTATTGCCCAACCCATCACCTATTACCAAATCTATACGGCTTCCCTGTGGCAACATAGTACCTGGGCGAATTTGCTGGCCTTTGTATAACTGTTCAAGTATGGCCCCATTTGCAATGTCAGGTCGGTAAGTAGTATCTCCTAGTATCAGATTATTACTTTTCAGTATCATCTCTGCACTTCTGAAGGACAGATTTTGCAGATTAGGCATCGGGGTAAGCGGTGGTTGTGCTTTGTTAACGGTAATAAAGATAGTTCTACCTGTTTTTACAGTCGAATTTACTTCAGGCATTTGCGCAATTACAATATGGGCTTTTTTGTTTGGATCATATGCTGAATCTATATCTACCTCAAATCCCAAGCTTTCTAACTGATTAACAGCCATGCGGATATCTCTGTCAATCACAAGCGGTACTTTGGCTTCAGCTCCATGACGTGTAATAAAACTTAGGCTCAAAAAAAACACTATATACAACAAGCCACAAAGCAACAGTACAATCAGAAGATTGAATCTGAACGAACGCTTTGTTTCTGCCGAAATATTGAATGCCATACGTGCTGTAGATGAAAGTACGAAAAATTATGCATTAGCTGTTTTCAGACAGTCTTCAATAATAGAACCGTAAAAGTCTACTAAACTCATATTGGCTGCTCTTACCTGTTGTGGCACAATACTATTCTCGCTTTGGCCAGGCATCGTATTTACTTCCAGAAAAAAGAGTTTGTTAGTGCCTTTTTGCAATATAAAGTCCATACGGACAATGCCCCTGCAATTTAGATGCCTGTATATATAGGCTGCTTTATGCTCTAATTGTTCACGTATCTTATCATCAATCGGCGCTGGTGTTATTTCACTGGTGACACCTGGTGTGTATTTAGCCTCGTAATCAAAAAACTCGTTTTTGCTGACTATTTCAGTAGCGGGAAGTGTCTGTAAATAACCATCTACTTTATAAACACCGATAGTCAGTTCCCTACCCTCAATAAACTCTTCTATAAGTACCTGATTATCTTCCTTGAATGCTTTTTCAATGGCAGGCAATAAGTCCTCTACGGCTTTCACTTTACTAACACCTAAGCTAGAACCGCTTTCATTAGGCTTTACAAACATGGGCAGTTGTAATTCTTCCAATATATTGCCCACAGAATAAGGCTCACCTTTTATAAGGTGTACAGAGTTAGCAATATTTACTACGTTGAAAGATTTTACAACCTTATTACAATAGCTCTTATTAAATGTAAGTGCAGATACAATAGCATTACAAGTAGTATAAGGAATATTCAACATATCGAGGTAGCCCTGTATGCGTCCGTCCTCCCCCGGTGTGCCGTGTATAGCAATAAACACACAGTGGAAAATTATTTTATGCCCATCTATCTGCAATGAGAAATCGTTACGGTCTACAGCTATCTGCCTGCCGTCTGCCGTTTCGTGCCACCAACCATTACGGTCAACTATTATTTTGTAGGTATTGTATTTTTCACTGTCGAGGTTTTTTTCTATCGTACGGGCTGTTTGTATGGATATGACATACTCTCCTGAATAGCCCCCTGCCAATAAAGCAATATTTTTCTTCATGTATATTTACTACAGGTGTAGGTTTCAAAGGTAAAAGAAAAAAGACGGATGCTATAATTAACTTGTTAAAAAATGAACAAGCATTTCCAATATACTTGTACTCAATATTGACAATATAAACACTTGATTAATCAATCCTGAACCTCAATCCGCCAAGTATTGGCCTGATGGTATTTTGTCTTGCAGATTGGCTGAATAGCATCAAACTACCCTCTGTATTGAAATACACCCGCTCGCTAATCCTGATATTAGCCCCCAACTGTACTCCGTAAGAAAAGCCTGTACCACTACCAAATAACGTACCGCCATGAGGGCCAAGGTATATGTAAGAACGGCCAATAGACATAGGTACATTAACATACAAACCCAAATGCAGTGAATTACCAAACCAGTAACCCAATGTTGGTGCAACCTGAATAGCATCCGCCACCAATGCTACCCCCTGCATTCTTGCATAAGGTCTTGATGGTTGATTGGCTACACTGAATATACCACCATTTATACCAAATTCTGCTGCAGGAATAGTTGTTTCTTCTTCTTTATAGGCATTGTATTGTGCTGTAACTGGCTTTACAAATAGACAACATATTAGCAGGGCAATTAGCGGTTTGAAATACATATACAAGAGTTAAGGTTGAAAATGATGTGCTAATATAATGCTTGCAAGCACAAATTATCAATCAGCAGTTAAGATTTGTTAAGAATCGAAATTAACATTAACAACAAGGTTTTTAAAGACAAATTTGGCAGCATACAAGGTGAGCAAAACAAGAAAATACCCGATGAATTTAAGGCAGCAGCAGCCCAAGAACCACTAATAGCCAACAAGCAGTTTTACTACAGCGCCACGTTGAAACCCAAAGCCATAACGGAAGATAGCTTGCCAGATGTGTTGATGGAGTATTATATGGCTGTCAAAAAAATGAATGAATTCCTGAAAAAAGCTATGCAATAAAACGCTTTATCATCCATGCCAGCATAGTGGCATCTACTTGTTCTATGGGGTGTGGTGTTGCAGGCAACATTCCCATTTGCGCATTGGGCAAGGTTTTATATACTGCCAATGTTTCATCAAGGGTTATCATCTTATCTCTATCGCCTATTAATATTAGTGATGGGTGTTGTATAGTAGCATAATCTTCTGTTTTCAGTGGATTATCCTTTCCCATAGTATGTAGCATATCGGCTGTTCGCTGCAATACTTCTTTCCAGTTGTTCGGCGCGTGTCTGTTAGCCAATGTTGCTGCAAATGCTGGTAGTTTTGTTTCTATTTTATCTGCATCCAGCATTGCGGTTTCTTTTATGGCAGTTGGCTCATCCCAATGGAATTTGGTAGCAAGCGTAACTATTTTCCCAATCCTGTCTGCATGATGCTTAGCCATATACATAGCCACATATCCACCCATACTGTAGCCAAATATATCTGCCTGCACTATATTGTTAGCATCCATATAACGCAATACATCTGTAGCAAAGCTTTCTATTGAAAACCCATTTGTCGGGTACACCTCTCCGCCATGTCCTGAAAAAGAGATGGTATGTATATCATAATCTACTTTTAAATTGTCAGCTAATAGTACAAGTTGGTCTTTTGCACCTATTGCACCGTGCAGTAAGATGAGTGGCTTCATATAACGGTGAAAATATGAAAAACTAACAGGTGCATTAAATTATTATTGCAAAGTCAGATTAAGCTCATTTGTCAAACATTACCGCTTACAGGCATTAGTAAGCATATAATATCTCAATATATACTAACAACAGCTACACCCTCTACTCTCTCTGCAACTTAGTAATAGCAAGTATTTCACCATCTACTACAAGCCTGCATATATACATACCTTGCGGCAGAGAGCGCGCATCTATGCGGGTACTAGTAGCAGTAGCAGGTAGGTGGTAAGTAGCAATAGCTTTACCTGTAATATCGGACAATAATAGTTGTGCTTTTTTGCCTGTTGTTTGTTGTATGGTAAGATAATCTGCTACAGGATTGGGGCTGATAATAAGAGCCGATTGTGTTACATTATTGATGCTTGATGTATGCAGTGTATTGCAATTACCCACTCCCGGATTTTTAAAAGACCATCCATTGGCAGTATCCTCATAGCACCTGAATGATATACCATATTCAAGTACAAATGCTCCTGTCATCATGAGTAATGGTGTACCTACAAAACCAATATTCAATATTGCTGTGTATCTATTACTAAAAACAAGAAACGGAAGTGTACGACCGTTAATAATGGTATCGCCTTTTCTCGTTACAATAAAGCTTGCACTGTCGCCATAGAAAACACCACCCATTCTTCCACCGGCGATCATTTGTGCATCCCCTACGTTTTTCTCAAAATCGCAAATCAATTGCCATTTTGTATTTGGTTTAGTACTATGTGCGTACATCTTCAGGCTATCGCGGTAAGCATAAATTGTATCTTGTGGATTATTATCCAGCACAAGTATCTTACAAAGCTTACCATCGTAGGTAGTGCCACCCTTACTTGTCATGTGTAGGGGGTAACGATAGCCAGGACCATCATCATGTGTAGCATACGTCCATGTAGTACCCGTTGCAGCAAACTCGCCATAGGGTTGGGCGAATACATTAATAATTGAAGAGAATACTAATAGAATAGAAACAATAACAGGTTTCATAATAGGTATGTTTTAGTCATCTAAAGATATATAGTATGACGATGCGCTGAGCAGCTTTGTTAGTATTTTAATATACATTTCATATCGACAAACCTCTATTATCACATCCCTAACCGTATAAAGAGATATGGCAGGGGTATTTTCGTATTTTAGCACCATGAGTAAGGGCATACTATACCTGATACCGATACCCATAGCAGAGGGTGCGCTGCATACGCTGCCTGCCGAGGTATATACACATACCGCTACGTTGCAATACTATTTTGCAGAAAACACACGCACAGCAAGACGTTTCCTCAAATCGCTTCACAAAGATTTGGTGATAGACGATATGCACTTCTCTGAAATAGATAAACATAATGGTGCAGACACCACATTGCTTAAAAAATGGCTGAATGAGGGTAAACAGGTAGGCGTAATGAGCGAGGCTGGCTGCCCCGGTATTGCCGACCCCGGTGCGGTGCTGGCAGGTGTAGCGCACAACATAGGTGCTACTGTAATACCACTAACAGGACCATCGTCTATAATACTATCGCTCATGGCATCGGGGCTCAACGGACAATCATTTGCTTTTAACGGCTATCTGCCTATTAAAGAACCTGCACGTAGCCAACAACTAAAGGCATTAGAAGCCGCATCAAAGAAAGATAATCAGACACAAATATTCATAGAAACCCCTTATCGCAACAATCAATTCCTCGATGAGCTATTGAAACAATGTCAAAACAACACAAAGTTGTGTATCGCAGTCAATGTAACTGGTACAGATAGTTTTATCAAAACAAAAAACATTGCCGAATGGAAACAACAAAAGCCCGAACTTCCTAAAGCACCTGCCGTGTTTTTGCTGCTGGCTTAGTAGATGGCGTTTTCTACTTTCTCTATCCTGTCCACCACATACTGCCCTTTCTCTGCGTTTTGTTTATTGTAGTTCTCGCCACGCCAAGGCAGGGTTTTACGGTATTGTATATAGTGCAGCCTTACAATCTTGCCCAAACAGTTTTCAAGGCTGTCTGCTATTTGCGGGTCATCCACGCTAAAGTAATAGTATTGAGAATTGATAGCTGCCCCACGTTGGCCAAAACCTAACTGTATCATTTCGCCCTCGTAGGTTTTGAAAATATTGCCCTTACGGGAGAATTTTTGCAATACACCTTCTCTGCTACCCTCGCTATATGGATTGTAGTAAAACCAATAGATATATCCTGTACCTACAAGTAGTATGACCAATATGGAAATAAAGGTAATCTTGCGCATTGTATCTGTTTAGCTTAAAATTAGTAAAAACATGCTGTACACTGTATGATATTTATCTTACTTTCCTTCCTTTCCATTTATATACACCTGCAAAACCTAACAAACCTGCAACTACAATATATAGTATATGCAACGGTTGCATCAACGGAAAATACAGCAGATCCTTCCGCTTATTAAAAAACCTTGCTACAGGCAGCAGGTAAAATATTTCCACCTCTGTTTTCAATAATAGCATAGCAACAAATAGCAACAGGCAATGTGCATTAAATATACTTGCTATGCCTACTGCTAACAACAATACATTGTACAGATATACCAGCATCAGGATAGCAGTTAGTTTTATATCATCATACTTGCCAGACTTGGAAGCCCACCTAATACGTTGTTGCAGAAAACTACCCCAATCGGGCTGGGGTGCGGTTTTTACAATTGCAGCTTCATTTTTCAGATAACTGATACGCGTAGGGTATGCGTAGCGCATCTTCATCATCAGCAGATAATCGTCGCCGGATGCCAGATGGTCTATACCGTTATAGCCATCTACAGCTTGGTAGGCAGCTTTTGTAAATGCAAGATTTGCACCATTGCTCATATTACCCAGCCCCAGCTTGTGCGATGCGGCTGTTATACCCTGCATACTCATAAAGTCGATCGACTGAAGTAATTGTACTACGCTACCATTGTTTGTAAAATCAACAGGGGCTACAATCATTACAGGTTTATCTCTTTCGTACAATGCTGCTATGTTTTTAAGCCATTTTTTGCCAGCTATACAATCTGCATCGGTGGTTATTATCAATTCGCCCTTAGCGGCTGCAATACCTAACGACAAGGCTTTCTTTTTATAAGCAATGGTAGCATCCATAACATGCCCTGCTAATTGCATACAGCGTATGTTGGCTTGTTTGTATTTTCTTACTACCTCTACCGTATTGTCTGTAGAATGGTCGTCAATAACAATTACTTCATAGCGGCTTGCGGGATAATCCTGTGCAAGTATGGCATCTATACACTTACCAACATTATCTTCTTCGTTGCGAGCAGGTATGATAATGCTGATATGCGTTTGTGGTTGTGCATCATCACTATTAAACACAGCTTGCTCTTGCCAGCCCTTACGGTATAGCAGCATCAGCGTAGCATACAGCAAAGACAGGATGGACGATATGATGATTACCGTCCACATCATCCCTTTAGCGATTTGGCTATTACAGGCAGTGTGTCTGTATCTATCAATGCATGTCCTTTATCCAATATATAGAGATTGATGTGTGCGTGGTTGAGTGTTGCTTTAAACTGTTCTGCCAGCGATACGGGTATTATCCTGTCATGCTTACCCATATAAACACAAACATGGATGGAATGTTGGCTGAATATCTTACGCAGCTTTTTATAATCGGGTAATAGCAAAGACATACAAGGCCATACTTTCAGTAAAAAAAAGCGTTCTTCTTCTCCGTTAAGGTATTGCATAGCAAATTTGTGTCGCGATGCATCTATCAGTTTTCGCCGTTTTGCCCAGTTAACCACAGGCATATACCTGTTTGGCGACGACAAGAAACTACGAAACAAATACCTGCCTGGTGTGGTGCGTGTTACAAAGTAATAGAACGTATTAAATGTAAGTCCGTCTGATGCCAAGAGAATAATATCAGATACAAGATCGGGCATCAACTCTGCAATCTTCAGGCATACCCTACCACCCATGCTATACCCCATCAGCGATACTTGTGTACAATCGTGCAGCAGTGTTAGCTCTTTTACCAAAGCCAACAAGTGATGGTTATCCAGATGCACATGTGCTGACCAATTGCTTTTGCCATGATGCGGTAAATCTATACTAACAATCGTATAGTCTGGCAGATAATCTGCAAATGGCATAAACATGGCAGCATCATTGCCATACCCATGAAATGCGAGCAATAGCTTACTACCATTTCCAGCCTGTAAGTAATGCAGGTTTTCCGTACCCAGATTGATATATGCAGAATGTATATCCGACATTGTATAACTGTCAAAAATAATCAAAGGATACACTTATTTAACATAGTATTTTACACCATACCCCGATAATTAATAGTAAATTTATATAAACGACGATGTTATGGAAGCACAAGCCAAGACAGTACTTACAGGCGGGGCATTTCTCATCCAGCCATCAGATGCCGCCAACACGTTTACACCTGAAGATTTCAGCGAGGAGCAAAAACTGATAGAACAAACCTGCAACGAATTTCTGGATAAAGAAGTAATACCGCACCTGCTGGAAATAGACAAACAACAAGAGGGGTTGATGCCATCTTTGTTGGATAAAGCAGGCGAATTGGGGCTGTTAGGAGCTGCTTTCCCTGAAAAGTATGGCGGGTTGGGCGAAGACTTTGTTACTGCTACTCTTATAAATGAAGCTTTGGGCGGCGGACATTCCTTTGCGGTTGCTATGGCTGCACATAATGGTATCGGTTCATTGCCCATACTTTATTTTGGTACAGAGTCACAGAAACAAAAATATATACCGAAGCTGGCAACAGCCCAAATGAAAGGGGCATATGCACTTACAGAACCTAATTCAGGCTCAGACGCTTTAGGGGCAAGAACTACCGCAACCCTCACCCCCGATGGCAAGCACTACCTGATAAACGGGCAGAAGATATGGATAACCAATGCAGGCTTTGCAGATGTATTCACCGTATTTGCCAAAGTAGATGGAGATAAGTTTACCGCTTTTATTGTTGATAGAAATACAGAGGGTTTGAGCTTTGGTGAGGAAGAACACAAGATGGGTATTAAAGGCTCCAGCACTCGTCAATTGTTTTTTGAAAACTGTAAAGTACCTGTTGACAATGTATTGGGTGAAATAGGCAGAGGGCATATCATAGCGTTTAACATCCTGAATATAGGCAGGCTGAAACTATGTGCTGCCGCATTGGGCGGTGCTAAACGCTCCATGAACACATCTATTGCCTACGCTACCACACGCGAGCAGTTTAAAACACCCATCGCACAATTTGGTGCTATACAACACAAGCTGGCTGAGATGGCTATTAAAACATTTGCTACCGATGCTGCACTATACCGTACTGCCAAATGGATAGCCGATAAAGAACACGAACTGGCAGCAGCAGGTAAACCCGATAGCGAAACACTACTGGGTGCAGCCGAAGAATATGCCATAGAATGTGCCATGCTGAAAGTAATAGGCTCTGAAACGCTGGACTATATTGTAGATGAGGGTGTGCAGATACATGGTGGCAATGGCTTTTCTGATGAGTATAATATATCGCGCGCGTACAGAGATAGCCGTATCAACAGAATATTTGAGGGCACGAATGAAATAAATAGGCTGCTAACATTGGATATGTACCTGAAACGTGCCATGAAAGGACGCATCAACCTGATGGCACCTGCTATGGCTATACAGAAAGAACTGATGGGCATACCTGAATTTGGTGAAGATGATACCCCATTTGCAGCAGAACTGAAAGCGATTGCCAACTTCAAAAAAGCTGCTTTGATGTCTGCAGGTGCAGCCGTGCAAAAACTGATGATGAAGATAGAGCAGGAACAGGAAGTGCTTATGTACCTTGCTGATATGGTCATGGATACTTTTCTTGCCGAAAGTGCTTTGCTACGTGCTATGAAGATGCACGCAAGGAACCACGAACATGCCAACTATGCTATAGATGCTGTAAGGGTATTGATAGGCGATACAGCAGATAAAGTAAACCATGCAGGCAAAAACGCAGTGAATGCTTTTGCAGATGGTGATGAACTGCGGATGATGTTATTGGGATTAAAACGATTTACCAAAACCAATAGCTTCAACACCAAACAGGCAAGGCGTGGCATAGCTGCAAAAATGGTAGAAAAACAACGTTATTTCTTTTGACATAAAAAGACTTTCATTCAAAAACTGTTTTAAATTAGTCCTGCATATTTGCGGGACTATTTATTTTATTGGTACTTATGGCAGACAAACAGCAATTCATTACAGACATCAACAGTGGTTATACTTTCAAAGGCACATCTATACTATTAGGTAAAGCTATGCTGGATGGAGAACTTGTACCCGAAGCCACAGTTGCAGCACCATTGAAAACTATGAATCGCCACGGGCTGATAAGCGGCGCAACAGGTACCGGTAAAACCAAAACACTGCAAGTATTGGCAGAAAGCCTGAGCGATGCCAGTGTGCCCGTATTGCTTATGGATATTAAAGGTGACCTGAGTGGTATTGCCGCACAAGGTGCACCCAATGATAAAATAAATGACCGGGTGCAACGTATGGGCATCACCTACACACCATCTGCTTATCCTGTAGAATTATTATCGCTGAGTAACGAGCCTGGTGTAAGGTTGCGTGCAACAGTTACTGAATTTGGACCTGTATTATTATCAAAAATACTGGGGCTAAACAGTACACAGGAAAGTATATTGTCTATGCTTTTCAAATACTGTGACGATAACGAAATGCCTTTGCTCGATTTGAAAGACCTGCAAAAAACATTGCAATGGGCTGCCAATGAAGGTAAGGATGAATTGAGTGAAGCATACGGTAATATATCGCCCGCATCGGTTGGTACTATCATGCGGAAAGTAATAGAGCTGCAACAACAAGGTGCGGATGTATTCTTCGGCGAAAAATCGTTTGATGTGGACGACCTGATGCGTATTAGTGATGATGGCAGAGGTATGATAAGCATCGTACGTGTTACCGACCTGCAAGACCGCCCCAAACTGTTCTCTACCTTTATGCTGCAACTCTTATCAGAATTGTATGCATCACTACCAGAAGCGGGTGACCTTGACCAACCTAAGCTGGTGATGTTTATTGACGAGGCGCATCTGATATTTTCTGATGCCAACGAAGTGCTGATAAATCAATTAGAAACCGTCATTAAACTGATACGTTCAAAAGGCGTGGGTATATTTTTCTGTACACAAAACCCGCAGGACATAGCACCCGCAGTACTAAGCCAGCTTGGCTTGAAAATACAACACGCGCTACGTGCTTTTACCGCTAACGACCGTAAAGACATAAAACTGGCTGCCGCCAACTACCCAGATAGTACATACTACCAAACAGAAGACCTGATAACACAATTAGGTATTGGTGAGGCACTGATAACACTGCTGAATGAAAAGGGCATCCCTACTCCACTCGTAGCTACCATGTTATGCCCACCACGCAGCCGTATGGATATACTGACGGAACAAGAGATTACTAACCTTGTAAACAAATCGGCATTAGTGCCTGACTACAACAAAACAGAAGACAGAGAAAGTGCTTACGAAATACTGACAAAGAAATTAACCGCAGCTAAAGAAGAAGCACAAGAGCAGGAAACAAACACCAAAACAAAAAACAAACAGGAAGAAGAAAAAAGCCTGGTTGAAACTATTACAGACAACCCCGTAGCCCGCAGCATGATGCGCACGGCGGGTAATATGTTGGTACGTGGCTTATTAGGCTCATTAGGCTTAGGTGGCACAACATCTCGCAGAAAGAAAAAGGGCTTCTTTTAAATAGTTACTCCTCACGCCATTCTTTGCCAGTGAGGTTCAGGAATACATCTTCCAGATTGGCTTCTTTTACCTGTTTGCTGCGTTTAAAGCCAGTAGCTATCAGGTTGTCTATTAATGCATCGGGGGTATTGAGTGCTATGATAGTGCCGCTATCTACAATGGCTACCCTATCGCACAACACCTCTGCTTCATCCATATAGTGGGTGGTAATAACCACCGTAGCGCCACTATCACGCACTTGCTTTATCAGTTCCCACAAATTGCGCCTTGCTTGCGGGTCAAGCCCTGTTGTAGGTTCGTCCAAAAAGATGATAGCAGGCTCATTTATTAAAGTAGTAGCAATTGAAAAACGTTGTTTTTGCCCACCCGATAATTCTTTGAATTTGTTTTTTGCTTTATCACGCAGGTTAACGGTATCGAGCAATGCGAACGCATCTACGGTTCTGTTGTACAAACCAGCAAACAGGTCTATGATTTGCAGCAGGTTCAAGTTGGGATAATACCCTGCCGATTGTAGCTGCACGCCAATTATCTTTTTTATTTCGTTGGCATCTTTATCAAGGTTCAGCCCCTTTACCCATACTTCGCCCGATGTTTTTTCTCGCAGCGTTTCAATGATTTCGAGCGTGGTGGTTTTACCAGCACCGTTAGGGCCGAGCAAGCCGAATATCTCGCCTTCTTTCACTTCAAAACTAATACCTCTAACTGCGGTAAAATCACCGTATTTCTTAACCAGATTATTAACCCTGATGATGCTCATAGACTGCAATTTACATAGTAAGCCTTATTTTTCAATCAGGTAACAACACCTATGCAGTTTACCCTGAAAATCGAATGGTGTAGTAGCCGCCGTTATATCTTTAATGTGTGGCGTTGGCAAGCTGTCTTTATCCAATACAAAATTTCGGTAGTTGTTGCTAAAATATATTTTACCACCATCCCTACATCCTTTCAATAGCTGCTTCAACAACCATACATGGTCGCGTTGCACATCAAAAGTTTCTTCCATGCGCTTACTGTTAGAGAATGTAGGCGGGTCACAAACGATGATGTCAAACGTATCAGCAGGTATATCGCGGATGATGTCCATTACATCGCCATGTACAAATTCGTGTTTATCGCTATCATATAGTTTATTGTACTGCATATTGCGTTTAGCCCAGTTGATGTATGTTTTAGATAAATCAACCGAGGTAACACTCGCTGCACCACCATGTGCAGCATAGACGCTGAAAGAACCCGTATAGCAAAACAGATTCAGCACACGTTTACCCTTAGCTTCTTCGCGTACCATATTGCGTGTAATACGATGGTCGAGAAACAAGCCGGTATCCAGATAGTCTGTCAGGTTGATGATAAAGTTAAGCCCGTT
>CALESY010000004.1 GCA_937919945.1 uncultured Chitinophagaceae bacterium
TGTTATTTGAACCAGTTGCTTGCCTTATTTCAATTATTGCCGGTAATGTAATTTTTGTTTTTTCCATTGACGCCAGATTACCAGACCAAGTATGCGTATATTTTGGACCTCCGTCTACTCCATATTCAATCTTCATGCTGGTTATAGCATTAGCACCAGTATTCATTACTTCTATAATTGGTGCTCCGCCACATGCATTTTCACGAAAATGAGTTTCATGATTAGAAGGTGCAATAATATCTTCCAGCGATGCATCTCTGGTTCTGTTATAAGCGCCATAGTAAAAAACAGCTCCGTAAACACCAAAGCCTGCACCCCCATTAGGGCTTGTGTAAGGTTCAAAATCTACATCTATGTCAAAATTGCTGCTGCTGGTAACACCGTTCAGTTTGTGGGTATTATGGAAAACTATATCTCCGGGACACCAGTTACCACGGTCATATATCCATGTACCTGATTGTGGATACATATGGTTTTTACCACAGTTATCGCGCCACATATCTTTTTGGTCTATTTGGCTTCCATTGAGCTTAACCTGATAGTATTTTTTACAAAATTCAGAGCAGTAATTTTGGTCTGACCCATGCCCGGATACAATAAATTTCATCTCAGCAAACTGGGTGTTATTAGGGGCTGTAAGAGATTTTTGTGTTACAGCATTGTCGATAGGCGATGCCCCCCCATAATTAAAATACCCATTCCAAAGGCTGTTTATACCCAATACATTTCTGGCAGGTGTACCCTCAACAAATGCAAACTTAACATTAGCTGTAAAACCCCATGAGTAGCCAGAATAATTAATACGGACAGTGGCACTATCCTTCAACAATGTATAATAATCAGTTATGTCGAATATATAACGTTGCTTCCATGTCCATGGGGTACGAGGAGAACCTGCATTGGCGTACGGTGTAATATATCGCCCTAATTCTACCGTATCTCCTGTTTTTGTCAATAAATAAGTATTTACTGTGTAGTCCCAGTCTCCACAGTATTGCGGGCTGCCTGGGCATTGGTATTTACCTAGCGTCCATATCATATATACTCGACGATAGCTAAGAGTACCATCAGGGAACTTTACCATCGTATCATGTGCCCCATAATGATCAAGCCATATATCGCTGTGCGCCTGCACCCAGGTGGTATCCCCATTAGCGGCCTTAGCACCCGTAAGTGCTATAATAGTAAACAAAGCAAGCAGTAAGAATTTCTTCATGTTTATGTAAATATTAAACGAAGATTAAAAATACACATTATTTGCGTGTAGTTATTATTTGTCATCAAATACGTATAGCTGCTATTATAATAGTATCTTTGCCGGCTAATTTCAAGATATGCCCGGATTTACGGTAGCGATAGTAGGAAGGCCCAATGTTGGTAAATCAACCTTGTTCAACAGGTTGCTGGAACAGCGTAAGGCAATAGTAGATGATATTAGCGGCGTAACTCGCGACCGCCAATATGGTGTTGCCGATTGGAATGGAAAAACCTTTAATGTAATAGACACAGGTGGGTTTGTAGCAAAATCGGACGATATATTTGAAAAAGAAATACGTAAACAGGTACAAATAGCAGTTGACGAGGCCAACCTGTTGCTGTTTGTATGTGATACTGTTACCGGCATTACCGACCAAGACGAGGACATGGCTAACATACTCCGCCGTTCTTCTAAGCCTGTATTACTTGTGGTGAATAAGGTTGACAATGCAGAGCGTTCTTTACTTGCTACAGAGTTTTACTCATTAGGCTTCGACAAAACATTTTTTGTATCTTCTATTTCGGGTAGCGGTAGTGGCGAATTGCTGGACGAAATAACATCGCACATACCAGAGCAGGAAAAGAAGCAGATTGAGTATGATGAAGATGGCAATGAAATAACCTACGAGGAAACGACTATACCAAAGTTTGCCATTATAGGTCAGCCAAATGCTGGTAAATCTACCCTGCTGAATGCGTTGGTAGGCGAAGAGCGTACTATCGTATCGGATATACCCGGCACTACCCGCGACACCATACATACACATTACAACCAGTTTGGTAAAGAGTTTGTGCTGATAGACACAGCGGGGCTGCGTAAAAAGAAGAACGTACACGAAGACTTAGAGTTTTACTCCGTAATACGTGCCATACGCGCTATGGACGAAGCCGATGTGTGCCTGCTGCTGATAGATGCCGAACAAGGCATGACGGCGCAGGATGTCAACATTTTCAGCCTGGCGACAAGAAAAGGTAAAGGTGTGGTGATATTGGTCAACAAATGGGACTTGGCAGAAAAAGAAACCAACACAGCCCGCGATTACGAGAAAGTGGTAAAACAAAAAATAGCCCCTTTCAGTGATGTGCCGGTAATATTCGTTTCTGCCAAAGACAAGAAGCGCATTTTTCAGGCTATGGAGAAAGCCATTGAAGTATATGAAAACAAGCAGCGCCGTATCAGTACTTCAAAGTTGAATGAAACGATGTTGCAAGAAATAAAACACTACCCACCACCCATGTCTCGTGGCAATAACGTAAGCATCAAATTTGTGCAGCAACTGCCGACTGCCGTACCATCATTCGCTTTCTTTGCTAATAATCCCGACTCTATTAAAGACTCTTACAGAAACTTTCTTGAGAATAAACTACGCAGTCATTACAATTTCAATGGTGTACCCATCCGTATATTCTTCCGTAAAAAATAGTGTTTGAATAGTGAAAACGAAAAAGCTACATAAGGACAAAGTAAACATCATAACGCTTGGATGCTCTAAGAATATGGTGGATAGTGAAGTGTTAAGTGGCCAACTGAATGCCAACGGAATAAAAGTAGCCCATGAAAGCACTAAACAAGACCATAACATTGTTGTGGTAAACACTTGTGGCTTTATAGACAAAGCAAAAGAAGAAAGCGTAAACACGATACTGGAGCAGGTAGAGCTGAAGAAAGAAGGCAAGCTGGACAAAGTATATATTACAGGCTGTCTGAGCGAACGCTATCGCAACGACCTGATGAACGAAATACCCGAAGTGGATGCATGGTTCGGGACGATGGAGTTGCCATTGATACTTAAACAGTTTGACGCGGACTATAAAAGTGAACTGGTTGGTGAGCGATTGCTAAGTACCCCTAAACACTATGCCTACCTGAAAATATCTGAGGGGTGTAACCGTACCTGTGCATTTTGTGCCATACCACTAATGCGTGGCGGCCATATTTCGAAAACCATAGAAGAAGTAGTAGCTGAGGCGAAGAAGCTGGTTTCGATGGGTGTAAAGGAAGTGATGCTGATAGCACAAGAGCTTACCTACTACGGGCTGGATATATACAAGAAACGTGCGTTGGGCGAATTGCTGAAGCACCTGTCTGACGTACAAGGCTTGCATTGGATAAGATTGCACTATGCTTACCCATCCAAGTTTCCGCTGGATATACTGGATGTGATGTACGAGCGGGATAATATCTGCAATTATCTGGATATGCCGCTACAGCATATATCGAACAATATGCTGAAAGCCATGAAACGCCAGATGGAAACCCAAGAGATATATGACCTTGTAGCTGCCATCCGCGAAAAAGTGCCTGGCATATGCTTGCGTAGTACCCTGATTGCAGGCTTCCCCGGCGAAACAAGGGATGATGTAGAACAATTGAAACAGTTTTTGGAAGAGGTGCGACTAGATCGTGTTGGTATCTTCACCTATTCTCATGAAGAGAATACCAGCGCATACGAATTGAAAGACAATATACCTGCCGCTGAAAAAGAAGCTCGCGCACAAGAGATAATGGAAGTTCAGCAAGAAATATCTTTTGAGAAGAACCAAGAGAAAGTAGGCAAGGAATACAAAGTGATAGTTGATAAAAAAGAAGCAGGGCGTTATTTGGGGCGTACGGAATTTGACAGTGTAGAGGTGGACAATGAAGTCATCATCAACACCAAGAAAGCGCTACCCATTGGCGATTTTGTACATGTGCGCATCACCAAAGCATACGATTACGACCTTGAGGGTGAAGTAATCAGTTAATCCTGTACATTTTACCCGGCAATGCTTTTATCAACCCTTGCATTTCTAGTGTCAGTAGTGTAGCTGCTAATTGAGAATTATGCAGCCCTGAATGGTTTAAGAGTTCGTCAGCATGCAGCATATCTTTTGTTTGCAATAAGTCTATCAGTATTTGTTCTTCTGTTGTTAGTGCCAGCAATAGTTTTTTCTGCATGGGTTTGAAAGCTTGTGGTTTGCCCCAGTTCATCAGTTCCAGCAAATCATCTGTTTTGGTTATCATGGCTGCTACGTTGGTGCGTATCAATTCGTTGCAGCCACTACTTCGCTTATCACTTACACGCCCTGGAAATGCAGCCACTTCGCGGTTGTAGCTACTTGCCAACCGGGCAGTTATCAATGCGCCACCTTTTATATCACTTTCCACCACTATAGTTACATCACTCATACCGGCTACTATCCTGTTCCGCATCGGGAAGTTGTCTTTCATTGCTAACGTACCCGATGGATATTCAGAGAGTACTGCCCCACCCTTTTCACATATTTCTTTTGCCAAACCTCTATTGCCTGCAGGATACATTTTATCGTGTCCATGGCCCAAAACACCTACAGTAGGCACTCCCAACTTCACACATTGCTTGTGTGCTACGGTATCTATACCGTCTGCTAACCCGCTAGCTACAAGCACGCCTTCTATATCAGCAAGCCCCTGCACTAGGTCTTCAGTCAGCTTTATGCCATACTCAGTCAGTTTTCTTGTACCAACAATGGCTACTATTTTTCGAGCTTGCAGATTGGCATTGCCTTTAACGTATAGTAGCAGTGGTGAGTCAATGCAAGCTTTTAGTCTTTCTGGGTAGTTATCATTATACAGCCACAATGGTGTAATACCGTTCTCTGCCATATATGTTAATTCATCCTCCGCGCGCGCCAATACTTCAAGATCTTTAAAAGCTTTTGCTTTTATTTCTCCCATGCCGTCAATCAGCTTCAATTGTTTGACTGGTGCGTTGAAAACAGCCTCTGCATCGCCGTATTGTTCCAACAAAGCTCTGCCAGTTTTAGGGCCTACATGCTTCACAAATGTTAAAGCCAGTCTGTATATCCATTCTTTCTTCATGGTAATGGCAGCAAATTTGTACTAAAATAAAAAAGCTACTAAAATACGAACACTTATCTTTGACGACGTAAAATAAATAAAATGAAGAAATACATTTCGGTAATAACTGCTATAGTATTAATAGCACTGACAGCCTGTGCACAAAAAAAATCTACAAAAGCTTCTTCTATCACTTACCTGAAAATGGAGCGCACTGCCTGCTTTGGCCGTTGTCCTGCCTATATGGTTGAGGTGTACAAAAACGGGCTTGTACGCTATACTGGCCGCCAATTTACAGAATATACGGGCGTATATGAATACAATATTGGCAGCAAAAAAGCACAAAGCTTATTTAAACAGTTTGCAGAAAAACGTGTAGACACATGCAAAGAAGTTTATGATAATAATATACCCGACCTTCCTGGTTTGAATTATGGCATTACCATTAATGGTAAGACTAAAGAAATTATGAACGCACCTTTCGGGCCTAAATTTTTACAGCTATTAAGTGGCGAAGTTGATAAAGTAGCTAAACCGGGAGTTGGTTGGAAAAAAGTAGCAGATTTGACTACACAATAATGTATCTATGTATAGATTAAAAAGGAGGCAAATGGCCTCCTTTTTTGTTTTGTCGCATAATCAAATCATTTACCAGTATAAGTAAGTCCCATATTGTATAACATGAATGCCCACTTATCTGCGTGTTCTTGTATTATCATAGCAGTTGGTTTTCCTGCACCATGCCCCGCATTGGTTTCTATACGTATCAGCATAGGGTTGGCAGTTGTTTCGCGCTGTACGGCTTGCATGGCTGCTGCAAACTTGAAAGAATGTGCAGGCACTACCCTGTCATCATGGTCGGCAGTCATTATCATTGTGGCAGGGTATGCAGTACCTTGTTTGGCATTATGTACCGGAGAATATTTAAGCAAATATTGAAACATCTCTTTGCTATCATCAGCCGTACCGTAATCATAAGCCCAACCTGCACCTGCTGTAAATTTGTGATAGCGCAACATATCCAACACACCAACAGCAGGGAAAGCAACCGTATATAAATCAGGACGCTGAGTGATACATGCTCCTACCAGCAAACCACCATTGCTACCACCTGAAATAGCCAAGTGATATTTATCTGTATATTTTTCAGCTATCAGGTATTCGGCTGCAGCAATAAAATCGTCAAACACATTTTGCTTCCTCATTTTAGTACCTGCATTATGCCATTCGTCGCCATACTCGCCACCACCACGTAAGTTAGCAACAGCATATACGCCACCATTCTCCATAAATACGAGATTACTGATGCTGAAAGACGGCGTTAAGCTGACGTTGAAACCACCGTAACCATATAGCATGGTAGCGTTTTTACTATTCTTTTGCATACCCTTTTTATAGGTAATAATCATAGGTACTTTCGTGCCGTCTTTTGATGTGTAAAATACCTGCTTGCTCTCATATAAGTTAGGGTCAAACTTTACATTCGGCTTTTTATAAATGACTGATTTACCTGTAGCCATATCATATTTGAATATGGTCGATGGATATATGTAGGACGTGTAGCTATAGTATACGTCTTTGTCCACCCGCTTACCACCGAAACCGCCTGCTGTTCCCAGGCCAGGTAATTGTATAGAACGCTCTTGTTTGCCGCTCAAGTCGTATTGATACACTTGTGACACTGCGTCTTTCAGGTATTGAGCAAATAACTTGCCACCACAAGTACTAACTGACAACGGGAATTTCGTTTCGGGAATAAGTTCTTTCCAATTGGCTGGTGCAGGGTTCGATGCATCTGTTACTACCAGCTTTCTGTTGGGCGCACCTTGATTGGTTAATATGTATAGTTTGCCATTCTCTGCAAATACAACATCCTGCTCATTATCAAAACCTGTTACTATAGGGCGTATGGGAGCATTGTCAGTACTTAGGTCTTTGATGTACAATTCATTGCCGTAGGTAGCGTTAGCTGCTGATATTATGAGGTATTGCTGATCTTCAGTAACACCAGCGCTTACATAGCGGCGCGGCTGCGCTTCTCCACCAAACACCAATACGTCTGCCGACTGTTTTGTACCCATTTTGTGATAGTACAATTTGTGCATTTGTGTCATACCGGATAGGGCACTACCCTCCTTAGGCTTATCATAGCTGCTGTAGTAAAAACCATCATTACCCTTCCAAGACAAGCCACTGAATTTTACGTCATACAATGTATCACCTATCTGCTTTTTAGTATTGGCATCCAGCACTATCACCTTGCGCCAGTCGCTGCCACCTTCAGATATCTGGAACGCGCAAAGCGAGCCATCTTTGCTAAACTCAATTCCAGCTAAGGATGTTGTACCTGTTTTAGAGAAATCATTAGGGTTCAGAAATACTTCAGGTGTTCCCGAACCTTTCTGGCGATATAATACAGACTGATTCTGCAAGCCATCATTTTTATAGAAGTATGTATATCCACCTTCTTTAAAAGGAGCACTGAATTTTTCATAATTCCATAACTCTGTAAGTCTGCTTTTAATCTTATCTCTAAAAGGTATATCTTTAAGGTATCCGTTGGTAACAGCATTTTGTCTTGTTACCCAATCTTTAGTTTCTTCACTCATATCATCTTCCAACCAACGGTACGGATCAACGACTACAGTTCCGAAAAAAGTATCAAGTACATTTTCTTTTTTTGTTTCCGGATAAGCATCTGCGCTTATGCCTGTAATTGCTCCTGTCATTACCATATTTGCACTCTGGGACGAAGCATCATGTGCCACGAAGCAACAAAATGCCATTAATAAAGCTTTTTTCATATTATTATTTTCGAAGAGCCTAAAATTAGTTAGTTTATACGAAATACATGTATACTTCAGAACTGTTGGAATTATTAACAGATTGTATTGCCTGCAACATAAGGAATTTGTAAAATATGGATGTATTTTTGTCAGTTATATAACTTTAAGAACAACTATCTGAAAAGGCTGCTAAAAATATTAAGAAATACCATACTAATAATCGTTGCATTATTGATATGCACTGTATTATCTCTCAATTTCACTGGTGTACAAAACTTTATTGTTAAAAAAGCTACTGACATTTTAGAAGATAAATTACAAACCAAGGTAGCTATTCAGCATGTACGTATTGATTTCTTGAATCACGTGCTAATACAAGGGCTGTATATTGAAGATAAAAGCGGCGATACTCTAGCTTACATCGGCGAAGCAAGAGTTAGAATAACTGATTGGTTCTTCTTGAAAAATGGCACACCTGTATTGAAATATACTGGGCTTAAAAATACGTATGCTCACCTGTACCGTAAAAAAAGCAGTGATGTATGGAACTACCAATTTATTATTGATGCATTTGACTCAGGGCCATCTACCAAAAAGAAAAAGAAGAGTGGTAATGATTTTGAGATGGACCTTGAAAAAGTAGACCTGGACAATGTACGCTTCCATATGGACGATGCATGGGTAGGCAGTGATATGGATTTTGATGTAGGTAGTGCATTGATTAGCGCTGATGAAATAAATTTTAAGGATAAAAAAATTATATTAGACAATATCAATTTCTCTAAGGTAGTCATAGTAATCAAAGACTACCAAGGCGGCAGGCCACCCAAACCTAAAAAGCCTGCAACAAATATAATTGATACTACAGCATTTAATACAGATAATTGGGCTATCAGCTTAGATAAGTTACGCCTCGAAGATTGTTACTTCGGACTGGAAACTGCAGACAGACCACCCCTAAAGGATGAGTTTGATACGGGACATATGCGCGTTAGTAATATAGACATTGATGCTAATGACCTGAGTATTACAGGTGATACACTAAAAGCAAAACTGGATCTGCTAAGTGCTAAAGAAAGGTGCGGGTTACACATTAAACAATTTAAGGGAGATGTACTGGTATCGCCGAATGCTAGTATTGTAAAAAATTTACTTCTGGAAACTGACAACAGTAAGCTGCAACGATACTATGCAATGCACTATACTCGTTTCCCTGATTTTGAGGATTACATTAATAAAGTAAGAATGGTAGCAGACTTCAAAGAGTCGCACCTTGATATAAAAGACATAGCTTACTTTGCTCCTGTACTCAAACAATACCCTTCCGTGTTACAACTACAAGGTAAAGTTGACGGTACTGTTGCAGATATAAAAGCCGAGAATCTGTATATAACAGATGGCACATCTGTAGTAAGAGGAAATCTGAAAATGAAAGGCTTGCCAGACATTAACAATACCTTTATTGACTATAGAAATGCCGACTTACAAACAAATGGGAAGGGCATATTTCGTTATGTCCCCTCTTTGAAAGAAAATAAGAACATTGCATTAGATAAGCTTAGCACAATAAACTTTAAAGGCAGTTTCACAGGGTATATATACAATTTTGCCTGCAATGGTATAATGGCTACTAATCTCGGCAACATCAACAGCAATGTATCATTAAAAATGCCTGATGGCCGCACCGATAAAGCAGTATATAACGGAACCATTTCAACAGATGGCTTCAATATTGGTGTATTGCTTAACCAGGATATGCTTGGCACTGTAAGCTTTGACACAAAAATTAATGGCAATTCATTTGACCCCGCAATAGCACATATAGAACTGGATGCAACTGCTAAACGAATAGACTTTAATGGTTATCATTATCAAAACATTACTTTAGATGGTGCTGTGGAAAAAAATAAATTCAGCGGCAACCTATTAATTGATGACCCTAATCTTGCGTTGGCGTTTTATGGGAACATTGATTTAAGTGAAAAGCTAGTAAAGTTGAACGCCAAAGCCAACTTGCTGAAAAGTAATTTCGCTGCGCTGAACTTCACCAAAGACAGCATTACTGCAACTGCCGACTTTGACCTCGACTGCGTTGGTAGCAGCATTGATAACTTTAATGGGTATGCAAAACTCTATAATATCAACATGGTGCGTAGCGGGCATAGATTGGATATAGACTCCGTATATCTGAAATCTACGGATAATGACGATGGCTCTCGCCTGGTATTGATAGAAAGTAACGCATTAACTGCAAAAATCAATGGACGTTATCAATTGAGTAAGTTAGCCAATTCATTTCAATACTACATATCCGGCTACTTGCCCAATTACATAAGCAAACCCAGTGAAGCAGCACCTGAACAGGATATTACATTTAACCTCATTACCAAAGAAATAGACAGCCTGTTAGGTATAGTAGTACCTAACATCAAAGGCTTTAGCAGCGCTACTATTGATGGTAGCCTTAATACGATGCAACAGAAACTGTCTTTGAATGCAAAAATACCTTTTGGTGTAGTAAATAATATAACTTTCAGAGATATACAGATTAACGGCACAGGCGATTTTAATAAACTATCAAGCAACATTCGTAGTGAAAACGTGGTTATTGGCGATAGCATCGTATCGGGCGCGCTAGCTGTAGACGCAACATTAGCTAATAACGACCTAAACTTTAAGATTGCAACCACATCTGCAGACAAATATGGTGACGCTACACTTGTTGGCAAGGTGCATACTAATGGTGACTCCGTGTGGCTTAATTTGCAACCATCAGAATTTTATTTGAACGATACCAAATGGGATATTCCGCAAGCATCAATAGTTTATAGCACAGACTATCTATACATTAATAATTTCATATTATCGTCGGGCGCACAAAGTATAATAGCATTTTCCATAAACAGCAATGGTACAACAAGACAACCAATAACAGTTGAGATAAAAAATATAGACGTATCTCAAATAGGTAATCTTGCAGGATTATCAGATTATCAACTTGATGGACGCATTAATGGAGACTTGAAAATTAATGATATTTTCGGCGAACTAAATGTTATCAGCAATATACGTGCAAGCGACGTTCGCATTGGTGCAGACACAGTCGGAAACATAGTTGTTGCAGGCGGCTACAATGGTTCGACAAAAATAATACATCTTGATAATAGTAGCGGCATATACCGTGGCAATGCATCTGTTATCGCCTCGGGCGATATGTCTTTTGACAGTACTAGTAGAGAAAAACTGAACGGCATAATCAAATTCAATAGCACACCTATGTCTTGGCTATCACCAATCCTAACAGGTTTTGTTAGCAAGCTGGGTGGCACGCTGAATGGTGAAATCAACATATCTGGGTCAGCATCGCAACCAGATGTTGCAGGCAATATAAAAATGCAGGATGCTGCTATGCGAATAGATTTTCTTGGAACATATTACACAATACCTACTGCCAGCATATCACTAAATAATGAAACAATAGACTTAGGCAGAATAACGCTTTACGATGTTTATAAAAACACAGCCACGCTATCAGGTAAAATAACACACAAACGCTTTGATAATATGAAGCTGGGCATACAAATGACATCGTCCAAGTTTGAAGTAATTAATTTGGAAGAAGAAGAGAGCGAATTGTTTTATGGCAACCTGATAGCCAGCATCAAAACTTTATCCGTTACCGGGCCAGTAGACAACGTAAATATAGCAATCCGAGGAGCAACACCAGTAGAAAAATCACATTTGTATTTACCATTAAGTAGTAGTAGCGGATTGGGCACATACAACTATGTTACATTCAAGAGCTACGGCAAGGAACAACAAGTAAAAAAGAAAAGCAGTAAACTATCCATCAGCATCGAGGCATTTGTAAAAGACCTTTGTGAGGTAAGTCTTGTTATGGATCCTGCAACTGGCGATGCGATTAATGCAAACGGTAACGGCACACTGCGCATTGATATACCAGCTGGCAATGATATGCGCATGAGTGGTATATATACAGTAAAAGAAGGAGACTATACTTTCACGCTGAAACAATTAGCTTTCAAGAGAAACTTCAAACTGAATGAAGGCAGCAAAATATTTTTCAATGGGCCAATAGAACAGACACAATTAGATGTAACAGGCAAATACACTACGAAAGCAAGATTATATGACTTATTAAGCAAATCAGAAAAAAGCTTAATTACAGGAAATAAACGAGAAGAGGAACAGGCTAAAGTGATGCAAGATGTGAATGTATTACTATTTATGAAAGGCTCTATGGGTACACCTAAACTCACATTCCAGTTAGAGTTACCAAATAATAGTAGTGTAGGTACTGTAGGATATAACAAGCTACAATTCCTCAATCAAAATGACAGAGATTTAAATAACCAAGTTGCATCTTTGCTACTAATTAACACTTTTATACCAGAGGATGGAGGATTAGGCAATGGTGGTGGTGCTGTTTCAGGAGGAATAAGCAATATCAGTCAAATGCTTTCTGGTCAGGTTTCGACACAATTGACTAACGTATTGAATAAGCTTACTGGCGATGAAAGTTTGAGTATTGACTTTAAATATAAAAACTACAGTCTTAATGAGGCAGCAGGTACAGATGCATCAAGCAGAAATGAAGTGTCAGTAGGATTTAGAAAAAATTTATTCAGGAACCTTGTAAACGACAGGCTTACATTGGAAGTAGGTAGCTCTTATGACTGGGGGAAACCTACCGCTAACAGCAGTGCCAGCAATTTCAACCCGGTTGGCGATTTCCGATTACAATATCAGTTTCGAGAGGGAGGCAACTTACGGGGTTATATATTCCGCACCAACAATTATGATGTAATTGACAATCGCAATATTGCTCGTGGCGGTTTAGGTATCAATTGGCACAGGTCATTTAATACATTAGGCGAATTTTTCAGAGGTCGTCAATATTTTATTCGCAAACAAGAAGAAGAAGCTGAGAAACAGCGTATGGCAGACTCTGTAAGGGAAGAGCAAACTAACAGAGGTGCACAACAATAGCCTTATTGATTACTAATAGCTATTAAATATTTTTCTAATGTTGTGGCAACACTATCCCAACCAAAACGGTTATGTATTACATCTATACCCTGCTTACCTGTTGCTTCACGCAACGATTGATTATTGAGGAGTGCTATTACGCTGTTTGCAAAAGCCTGCGCATCTGTCTGCATAATAGCACCTTGCCCGCTTTGTATACCCAATCCTTTATAGCCAATGTTGGAGCAAACTACCGGTACACCCATAGCCATCGCTTCAAGTACTTTATTTTGTGTGCCTGCACCAAAGCGCAAAGGCGCTACTACTACGCTTGCTTCATTGTAAACAGTTGCAAGGTCTTTTATAAACCCGGTAACCTGCACAGTGGACGATGCTAAATCCAGTACTTTCTTTATTGGGCGTTGCCCGGCTATGATGAATTTTACCTGTGGATGTTGTTGCTTTATTAATGGCAATATATCCTGTACAAAATATTGTACGGCATCTACATTGGGTGCATAGTCCATATTGCCGGTGAAAAGCAATGTATGATTGTGGCTGTAATCATGTCCGCCCGCTTTGAATGTATCTAAATCCACACCATTAGGCAACAGGTATATATGCTCAATATTGTGCTGTTCTTTCAGGTAATCCAAATCTTCAGTAGAGCATACTAGCGACATATTGTACTTATGCATGATGCGCTCATACTTCAACACACGTTTTTGCTCTATAGTTTCGAATATTCTGAGAAAAGGATTTTTTTGAGCTTTCATTCTTCGCTTCCAATAGAGCGAAAAAGCATCGGGCATATCTAATATACTAGCAATGGTTTTGTTATCTGCTAAATAGGGGCTCATGCGCAAATGCTGCACGTGTATAGCATCAAACTTATCGTTTTGCAATACTTCTGCCAGCTTGTTGCTCATAGCTGCAGAGCGAAAATACAAGACCTGCAATGGTGTATCATCCCATACAGCCGCAAGACAATTAATAGCAGAACGCCACTTTGGCAAATAAACGAAATGTACCTTGGTGAATATTTTTTCAAGCTCAGCTTTATACCTTAGGTCTTCCTTTGTTTGTGCAAAGGTGAGCAAATGAAGTTCATGCTTTTTCGATAATCTTTTAGCAAGATTATAAATCTTCAACTTATCGCCCCGATAAGGCGGGTATGGTACACGATTGGCAAAAAAGAGAAACTTCAAAACGGCTTTTGAGTTTTTTGCAAAATACTATTTTAATATCTCGTGTCCCAACTTATCGCGTTTGGTTTGCAGATAGAACTCGTTGTGCGGATTGGGTTTTATTTCTATCGCTACATTATCTACTATTTCCAAACCATAGCCCAATAACCCGGCACGCTTGCGTGGGTTGTTGCTCATGAGGCGTATTTTTGACACACCCAAATGGCGTAATATCTGTGCACCTACACCATAGTCTCGTTGGTCGTTTTTAAAGCCTAGTGCCAGGTTGGCTTCAACGGTATCTTTACCCTCTTCCTGCAATTTGTAAGCTTTCAGTTTATTCATCAAGCCTATACCTCTACCCTCCTGATTCATATACAATACCAAACCCTTACCTTCGGCTTCTACCATTTCCATCGCTTTTTGTAGCTGGTCTCCACAGTCACATCGAAGTGAGTGCAAAATATCGCCCGTAAAGCAAGAGCTGTGTACGCGTACTAATACAGGTTCGTCTTTTGCCCAATCTCCTTTCTTCAATGCAAGGTGGTGTTCACCAGTATTTGTTTGCTTAAACGCAATCAGTTCAAATTCGCCGTGTTTGGTAGGCATCTGCACACGTACTTCTTCTTCTATCAGACTTTCGGTGCGCAGGCGATATTCTATCAGGTCTTTTATAGATATGATTTTAAGGTCGAATTTTTGAGCTATTTCCATCAACTCCGGCAGGCGTGCCATTGTACCATCATCATTCATTATTTCTACCAGTACGCCTGCAGGTTCAAACCCGGCCAATCGTGCTAAGTCAACTGTAGCTTCAGTATGTCCTGAACGGCGCAGCACACCCTCATTCCTTGCCCTTAACGGGAAGATGTGGCCAGGGCGGCCTAAGTCTTCAGGTTTTGTATTAGGATCAATTAATGCCTGTACGGTCTTTGCCCTATCTTGTGCAGATATACCCGTTGTGCAACCATGCCCAATCAAGTCGACAGATACTGTAAATGGTGTTTGGTGCAGTACGGTATTATTCTGCACCATTAGGTTCAGATTCAGTTCAGTACAACGCTCTTCTGTAATAGGTGCACATATCAATCCACGCCCGTATTTAGACATAAAATTGATTATCTCCGGTGTTACATTTCTTGCGGCAGTAATAAAGTCGCCCTCATTTTCGCGATCTTCATCGTCCACCACTATCAATAGTTTACCATTCCTAAGGTCTTCTAACGCTGATTCTATTGTATCTAACATATTATATAATTCAAAAAAGCCTTTGATATCTAAACAAATATCAAAGTACAAAGTTACAATCTATTGCCCTTAAATATGGGTATGCCGCATCAATATTGCCGATGAAGCGGTAAATAAGGGATATTAGCTGGCGAAAATGTCTACATCTTGTTAGCAAATAAGGCTTGAATGCAATATGATAGTTTTTCTGCCAGTATGGTAGCATTATATGATTGTTTTACCAATGCCGCTCCATTTAAAGCAATTTTTTCAGCAGCGTCTTTATCCATAAGGGCTTTGTTTATTGCGTAGGCAAAATCGGTTGGTGTATCTGCCTGTAGAAAATCTTGTCCGTTTATAGCAGCGATACCCTGCATACCAATAGCGGTACTTATAACCAGTTTACCAGCAGCCATTGCTTCCAGTATTTTTACACGTATACCCCCTCCTGAACGCAAAGGGACAAGCAGTATTTTTTTATCTGCAATAAATGCTTGTGCATCAGGCACTTCTCTTACACAATGAAAATGAGCAGATGTTAAGGATTCAAAAGCATCGGGCATATTTCTACCCGCAAAGTAAAATTCAAATCCCGGATTTGTATTTTGTATCAATGGCCAAATATCATGCGCCAGCCACTGTATAGCATCCTGATTGGGCAACCAATCCATAGCACCTATGTGGTAGCCGCACCAGTTTTCATTTCCCTGTTGTTTTACATTACTTGCATCTATACCAAATGGTATGGTTATAATGTGTTGGTGAGCACTGGTACTTCTGACAACTTGTGCATCTGCTTCTGTAATAGGTATGAGCGCATCATATTCTTGCCAAACGGCTTGCTCATACTTATTGATACGGCCTGCCAGATTGGTCAAGTACCATTTCTTAAACGGATTCTTTTCGATACTGGCTACCCTCTGCCATACCTGCCATTCTATATTATGCAGCCTGAGCGTCATCAAAGCATTTGTAGTTTTACGAATAGCCGGCAGATAACCAGACAGGAATACACTTTCTATATGTACAACATCGGGTTTGAATATTTCAATCGTCTGAAGCACAGCATCTCCAAAATGCTTATGCATAAAACGAGTAGCATGATTGGGCTGGCTGCTGAATAATAAATTGTTCAACACACCAAGTGGTGTAACATCATTATTTACTGTCACCAACTGAAACCTGTATATGTCCTTGTACAAACCTGCTGCTGTATCGGGGGCTACATAATGTCTGCTGGTATTCATAGACAGCAGATATACTTCCCATCCTTGCGATGCATAACCTTTAATCATAGCATCTGTCGCCATGTTGCCACCATCGTTCAGCGGGTATGGCACCCTATTAGTGAGTATTAATATGCGTTTGGCTGGCATAGTGCGAATTACAGAAATAAAACGCAAGTTTAAAACGTTTATTTTTACAGCATTGTGCAGAAAGCAGTATTTTACCTGCAAGAGTAATGAAAAAAGCTACCCGTATAGTTTTTACAGTAACAAACGACCTGAACTACGATCAGCGTATGATACGCATATGTACTACGTTGGCAGAAGCGGGTTATGACGTTACTTTGGTAGGCTTTATACGTAAAGACAGCAAACCACTAACAGACAGGCCATATACCCAAAAACGCCTACCGACAATAGCAGAACAGGGTAAGTTGTTATATATAGACTTCTGGCTGAAGCTATTTTTCTACCTGCTTTTTCGCCCTGCTGATATTTTGTGCTGTATAGATTTAGATACCATCATACCAGTTTATCTGGCATCTGTCATCAGGCGCAAGAAACGTGTACATGACGCTCACGAGCTGTTTGTAGAGCTGAAAGAAGTGATAACCCGACCAACTATCAGCAAAATGTGGAATGCAATAGCCAACTACACTATACCTCGTTTTCCTGACGGATATACCGTTGGTAAAGGCATTGTATATGAATTGAAGAAACGATATAAAGTTGACTATGAATTGGTACGCAATATAACCGTATTGCAACCACTACAAATACCTTCAAAAAAAGACAAATACATATTGTATCAAGGTGCCGTAAATGTAGGCAGAAGGTTTGAAGAACTTATACCTGCCATGCAATATGTTGATGCGCCGTTAATAATATGTGGTGAAGGAAATTTTTTCGAAGAAACTAAAGCACTTATTAAGCAATATAAACTGGAAGGTAAGATTGCACTGAAAGGTTATGTACCACCGCAGGAATTGAAACAATATACCCTGAACGCATGGGCAGGTATCACTTTGTTTGAGGAAACAAGCCTTAGTAATCGCTTATCTTTAGCAAACCGCTTTTTTGACTATATGCATAATGGCGTACCCCAATTATGTATCAAGTATGAGGAATATGAACAAGTAAATGCAGAATATGAAGTAGCATACCTGATAGATAATCCTACACCAGAACGTATAGCTGCAGCGCTAAACAAACTTCTGCAAGACGAGGTTTATCACCAACGATTACAAGAAAACTGTCTGCAAGCCAGAGAAAAATATTGCTGGCAGGAAGAAGCTAAAACACTCATTCAATTTTACGACAGACTTGCAGGCTGATAAGCTACATATCGTATCATTTGACGTACCATACCCAGCCGACTATGGTGGTGCTATAGATGTGTATTACAAAATAAAAGCACTAAGCGAAGCTGGTGCTGACATATACCTGCATTGCTTTACATATGGCAGAGATGTAAGTGATGAACTGAACAAGCTATGCAAAGAAGTTTGGTACTATCCACGCAAAACGGGGTTTGCAGGTATTTCAGCATCACTACCCTATATCGTTTATTCACGAAGAAACAAGCAACTACTAAACCGGTTGATAGCTATTGACGCGCCCATATTGTTTGAGGGTATTCATAGCAGTTATTACATTCATCATCCTTCATTAGCCAACAGAACAAAGGCAATACGCGCGCATAATATTGAAGGGCAGTATTACAAACTTCTGGCAGCTAAAGAGCCTAACCTGCTAAAACGTGCCTATTATAATATAGAGGCATCGTTGGCTGATAAGTATGAGCGCAATACAAATGCAGACATCTGGTTGCCACTTTCTATGGAAGATGAAAAACACTTCAGGCAGCTACACCCATCTGCAAAGCATCATTTCATTGCACCATTTCATGCTTACTATCACATAGAAAGCATTGCAGGCAATGGTAGTTATTGCCTGTACCATGGCAATCTATCTCATACTGAAAACATAGAGGCTGCACTATATCTAATTAACGAAGTATTTAATAATATAGATATACCATTGATAGTGGCTGGAAGAAACCCTGTTAGCAAAATAACTGAAGTCGTAAAAAACAAAACCAATTGTACAGTCATTGCCAATCCTGATGAGGCTACGATGCAACAACTGATACGTGATGCGCATATACATGTGTTGCCTACATTTCAGCAAAGTGGTATGAAACTAAAACTACTCTATGCATTGTATAAGGGCAGGCATGTTGTGGTGAATAACGCCATGCTTTATGGTACAGGCTTAGATGCATTGTGCCAAGTTGCTGACGATGCTGGTAAATTTAAAAACAGCATTACAGATTTGATGCAAAAAAGTTTCGCCCAAGCAGATTTGCAAAGACGGAGTGAAATACTGGATATACATTATAACAACAGCCAAAACGCTGCTGCAATACTTACATTGCTGCGGGGGTAATCTCTCTGATTCCACCATGCTCTATACGCACAACACGGGCAGGGTATTTATGTATAATACCATAATCATGTGTTGCCATAATAAAAGCCGTATGGTAATCTCGGCAGATGTTGAATAAGAGTTGCATGATTTCGTCAGTAGTATCCGGATCTAAGTTGCCTGTTGGTTCGTCCGCAATAATAAGTTTAGGATTATTAAGCAACGCACGGGCTATATCTACACGCTGTTGTTCGCCGCCAGACATCTCATAGGGCATTTTAAACCCTTTACCGCGCAAGCCTACCTTACTTAATACATTCTCAATTTTTTCTTTCATTAAGGCTTTATCTTTCCAGCCAGTAGCAGTTAACACAAACTCAAGGTTGTCATGTACATTCCTGTCTGTCAGCAATCGGAAATCCTGAAATACGATACCGAGGTTGCGGCGAAGTAATGGTACTGTTTTCCATGTCAGGTGTTTCAAATCAAAGCCTGCTACAGCCCCCTCACCCTCTTGCAGATATAAATCGCCATATAGGGTTTTCAACAGGCTCGATTTACCACTGCCTGTTTTGCCTATCATATACACAAACTCGCCCTTACCTACTTCAAAATTTACATTGCTTAGTATAAGGCTTTTGCCCTGATATATATTGCCGCTTCGTATAGAAACTATAGTGCCGTCGTTCATCAACAGGTATTGCTTTGAAACAAAAATAACAGTTATATCGTGTATGTTATCCTAAAATGCTAAAAAATAAAGTGCCCCATATTAAGAGGCACTTTATATATGTTTTATAACTGGAAAATATTAATTAACTACTAATTTTTCAGTTTTGGTTTGTGTACCAGATATAACATTTACCAGATACATACCTTTACTCAACAATGCATTAGCTGGAATTTCTACACGGCTGATGTTTTGCTGCAATACTTCTTCTGTACGATATACTACTTTACCCGTAATATCAGTAACAACTACAGTAGTACGAGCTCCCATATTACCTTTTATTACTACAAAAGCATTGCTATTTGTTGGGTTTGGATTTATCGCTATGTTATGATCTTTACCAACTAAAGTATTAATACCTGCTGGGAAAGGACTAACATTAATACGATCTATATAGTAATTATTACCTACACCCATTTCTCCAAAGCTAGCATTGTCAGAAGCCGGCTTATATCTAAAACGGAAGTAGACTTTTGATGTTCTTGCAGCATTTGGAACGTTTACACTCTTCAAATCCCAATCATTCATAGAAAGAGGAGCAAATGCGGTTGCTTGAGAACCTCTTATCAAATCTGCTTTAGTTAATACTGAAAATCTGGTCCAGTTAACACCACAATCCGTTGAATATGCAATTTCCAAAGAGTCATTCATAAGTGCAGATACAGATGTGCGCCATGCACCGGCATACATGAAGTTAAGGTTACATAGACCAGAAGACATTGAAGACAAATCGAAGGCAGGAGTAAAGAAGTCATCAATATCGCCAGTCAGTTTTTGTCCAGTAGTTGTTGGTGACCATACTGCTGGTGCGTTAGTAAATAATTCAATAGATGCACGTGAGTCATATCCTTTGTAAACTATACAAGACTTGTCATAATAACCATGTGTATTAGATATTTGCCATTTAAACGAGTTATTATAATAGTTAAATATTGGCCATCTTTCATTTTCAGTATTATCGCTGAACTCTTGGAAAAAACCAGGTTTTAAAACATAATTTGGATCAGCTGCATAAACATCACTACGTTCTATTGTTGAGTCGCCTGCATTTGAAGAAACTTTAAGAGTTGTTTTTATCCATCCGTACTTATCTTCAGGCACTTCAATACCTACTGTATTACTTGTTGCAGTAGCAGGCGTTGCATTATTACTGAATGTCCATAAAACACTAGTAATTGTATCGCGCCAACTTTGGTTTTTATAATTAAATCTACGACTACCACCAGCACATAAGAAATAAGATCTCTCATTAGATAAGCCAACAACTTTTTCAACTGAATAATCAGCAACAGGTTTTAAATCTGTACGAGGTGCTAATTGACCGTTTCCACTGTTAACAATACCAGTTATTTCCCAGTTTTGAGGATCAATAAGTGTGTTTCTATTACCTACAGTGCTATTTAATGCTGCACGCATTCTGTCTACTTGTTGGTGAGTAAACATTATAGGGCATTCTGCGTAATCCATAATATTCTGTACGTTAGTAGTATCAGGATAATCTGCTGTATCGGTTCTCGGAGTACCATTATTATCAATTGTGATAAAAGTTTTATAATAGCCATTTGCGCATGATGAATCATACAAAACAACTGGCAAACCACAATTTCCACCACTCTGAGGATTACCTGCTTTACCAGAACTAAAGTGTCCGGTAGTTGGCGGTGTATCATCTACTTCATCATCACCACATGCCTGACTAACATTTTGACCACTGTTATTCCATGGATGGAAAAGATTAAGACAGTGACCTATCTCATGTTCATAAGTCTTGTTTTGATTAAGGAAGTTATAACCACCAATGATACCATCAGAATATGGAATGGCAGCTGCAGTAGATGGGAAAGTAGCATATGCAGCAACAGTACCGCCACTAATGCCACGACCAACTCGCCTAACAAGCCAAATGTTCAAATACCTATTTGGCGGCCATAAATCTAACTTAGCTTGGTCATCGCCACCATTAGTAAGATAACTTTGTCTTCTGGTTATACCTGATGTTGGATTACCAAACTGGTCTTTATTTGCTAAAACTAATTGTATTTTGGGGTTTCCGATGTAAGGCTTGAACGGAACTATAACATCAGATGTATCAGCATTTTTTTTCTGAAAGGTAAGATTCATTCTTTTCACCCATTCATATACTTCATTATCAGTAATATACTCTTGACCATAATCGTGCACTATGTGTATTACTAATGGAATGTACACAGCAGGATAAGTATTATTTTTTGTAGGTGTATGGGGATAAAACCTACCACTACTAACACTTGAAGCAATTTGTTTTGCCATTAAATGTGTTCGGTATTCTTGCTCCAATTGATCTTGATATTGTTGGATAGCAGGATACTTCTTCTTCATTTGACTATTGACTTCGTCTGAAGCGCAATGTTGTGCTACAACTGGAAGTGTAATTCCTACAAGAGCAGCAAGCAATAAAATAGACTTTTTTATCATTTGTATTTTATTATAATACTTTAAAAAAACATCGTTTCAAAGATAGATATTCCTGTTAAGAAAATGCAAAGTTTTTTGTCATAGCAATATGATTTAATTGTCACAAGTAAGCAATTATCTGATTAATATTACTTGTCCCTTTTTCTCAATTTGTTTGCCATTTGAACATATGTACTTTATGTAATAATAGTAGTTACCTAAATCTTGTTTTTTACTATTGAATGTACCATCCCACCCTTCCTGTTGATTACGAGTTTCAAATACCTTTTGCCCCCATCTGTTTACAATTATAAAAGATTGAATAGTATGGTTACCTGGTGTTATTATTCTGAACCTATCATTCCTGCCGTCTCCATTTGGTGAAAATATATCGGGCAATGCGATATCGCAGCAACTTTCTGTATTGATATAAATACTATCAACTGCTTCGCAACCCCAAACATTATTTAGTTTCAAATATACATAGCCCGTTTGCAGCACTGCAGCATCAGCAACATTCTCAACTATGTTATAAAAATTAGCATTCCCACTCCAAGAATACAGATGTTTATCAACTTGCACACCTGTGAGCCTTAGAGTATCTCCGGCACAAATATTATTTCTACTAATACTTTCAATCTTAGCATCCGGCACCTCGTGTACATCTATTGTATCTGAATGGGGGGTAGACAAACATCCGTTGTTTGTTGCCCATCGCATTGTTACAATTTTTCTTCCAATGATCCCCCACAAAACATCATAGCGCTGATTTTGTACTGAGTCTTTGATAATACCACCATCAGTTTGCCATATAGATTGTGCATTCAACACAGTCTTTGGCAATAATGTAGCTGTTTCATTGAGGCATATATCAGCTGGCATTTCAAACATAGATTCAGGCACATCAAATACATTAACTGTAATGCTATCTGATGCAGAACAAATATTATTAGTAATAGTTAAACGTATTTTTTTAATACCGCTTTGTGCCCAAACAACTCTATATGGTCCGCTGCTATCGCCTGATAATACAATACCATCAGAAAAATCCCATTTATAGGATACTAACTTATCAGAGGATACATCAGTAATAATTACACTATCCCCTTCGCATACATTGTTTTTATCGAATTCAATACGTGGTTTAAGCTGTGGTAATATTATAACAGTAATTTCTTTTCGGTCACTTTCACAACCATTAAAGCTTGTTTGTGAAACATACCATTTTGTTATCCCAGGCAAGTTGGTCGATGGCGTAGGTGCTACATAACTTAATACGCCACCTGTAGGCAGATTATACCATTTTATGGCAGTACCGGTAGCCTGCAGGGGTAGTGCATTTGCAAATTGGCAATACCTAACAGTATCATCCGTTACAGGCATAAGTGGCTTTGGTCTTATCACTACTTGTATCCTTGTCCGTTGGCTTTCACAATTACTTATTTTTTGGCTTACGTACCAAAACTGACTACCCGCAATATTGGTTGGCGGTACTGGTGCAGTGCTACTTGCTGTACCTCCTATAGGTACATTATACCATTGCAGATTACTTCCTGTAGCTGTAAGTGGGAAAGATACATCTCCCTGACAATAGTTAATCAATGTGTTAGCAGATGGAGCAAGTGGCACAGGGCTAACCAATACTACTGTACTATCAGGCAATGAAACACATCCATTAAGCGTAACCTTAACTCTATAAACACCTGAATTAACTACTGTTGCTCCAACTATTGAAGGATATTGATTGGTATCAATAAATGATAATGGCCCTGTCCATAAATAAGAACCGCCAGCTATTGTAGCAGCATATAAATTCAGTTTATCTCCTTCACATAATGGACCGTTATTTGATGCAGTTGGTGTTTGTGGCGTTGGCTTAACTAATACAACAGTAGTATCGGGTACAGACACACAATTATTTTTTGTGACAGTTAGTATATACATCCCCGATTGTGATGGTGAAGACGCTGCTATGACAGGATTCTGAACGGTAGAAGTATAACCTAAAACTCCTGTCCAAGACCATGAAACACCTGTAGAATCACTACTTCCAAGTAAACGCAAAGTATCCCCTTGACAAATAGGGGTATTATTATTTGCGATGGCTAGAGGTGGAGTTGGGTCATTTAATGTTACTGGGCCTATTTGATTAGATGTACAATTATTAATAGTAGCTGTGATATTGTTATAAACACCAGCAGCAATTCCTGAAATTACTACCCTGCCATTTACATCAGCAGTTAATGACATAGGGCTTTGTAGAATAGCGTTACGTGTATAATTTATGATATAAGTAGAGTTGTTTACAAGCCCACCAATCGTGATACTGCCATTTGTACCTAAGCACATAGTAGGGTTAACTTTTGAAACAAAAACCGTTGAAGGTGGTGTTGGATCAACTAATATTACCGGCAACAATGGATCTGATGAACAACCATTGGGAGATGTAACTATGATATCTGTATATATACCAGCAGTCAATCCTGTTAGTACCAAACTACCAATAACAGACGTTGTCAAAAGCAATGCAGGTTGTGCCAGAGTATTCTTTTTATAATTAACAGTAAAGGTTGTATTAGCAGCTAAACCAGTTATTGCTATACTACCATTATTACCCAAACAAGTAGTTGGGTGTGTTATAGAAAAACCACCCACAACAGGCGCAGGTAACGCAAATACTGTAACAATAGTAGAAGATACCGGAGACAGACAACCATTTACCGTAGCCGTAACTGTGTAAATCCCGGAAAATGATGGTTGTACATTAAGCCTTGTCGGGCTTTGTATAGCAGATGTGTAGCCACCTGGGCCTACCCATCCATAGGTTGCTCCAGCAATGGTATCAGCTGTTAGTATTAATGTATTACCGGTACATAATGGCCCATTATTGTTTGCATTAGGACGTGGAGGGGTTGGGTTTACTAATACTACAGTTGTGTCTGGTACAGACACACAGTTGTTGAATGTTGCTGTAACAATATAGTTACCAGACATACCGGGTATTGCATTTATGATAATTGGGTTTTGCTGGCTACTTGTAAAACCACTCGGGCCAATCCAAGAATAGGTAACACCTGAAACTGAATTGGCAAATAATTTAATAGTATCTTCTTGACAAACGGGCGTATTATTACTATTAGATACTACAGGAGGTGAAGGGTCGGACAATGTAACTGAGCCAACGCTATTTGATATACAATTATTAATAGTAACTCTGATATCAGAATAAATACCTGCACCCAAACCGCTGATTACAATATTGCCCAATGAATTGGCTATCAAGGTTTGAGTTAGTTGTGGGGTCGAATTCTTACTAAAATCAACAGCATAAGTGCTACCTGATATTAACCCACTAATAACTATAAATCCCTGGTTACCGGAGCAACTGATGGGGTCTGACGAATCTGCTAAAGTTATTACTGGTGGAGTTGGATCAATCAATGTATATGGGCCAAGCGTATTTGATGTACAATTATTAACTGTAACTGTTATGTTGTTGTAAACGCCTGCAGTAAGCCCACTGATAATGACATTACCCGATGTATTGGCGATTAATGAACGCGGCGTTTGTGCTACTGTATTTTTTGTATAGTTGATAGTATATGTAACTGCACTGGAAAGTCCTGAAATGGTAATAGTGCCTTGTGCACCTGCACATGTGGTAGTGTTGGTAAATGTAGCGGAAACAACAGGCGGTGTTGGGTCAACCAATGTTATTGGTGGAATACTATCTGATGTACAGTTGTTCAATGTTACACGAACATTAGTATATGTACCTGCTGTTAAACCACTAACTACTACTCTACCTGTAGAGTTTGACAATAATGTTTGCGCCGATTGAGGAAAACCATTTTTAGTAAAGGTAACAATATAGTTTGTCGTTGGTTTCAGCCCGAATAACAGAATACTACCTTCCGAACCAAAACAACTGATTGGATTTGTAAATGCAAAACTATCAATAGCAGGCTTATGATTTACCAATACACTAACTGTATCGGGCAGAGACTGACAACCATTGATAGTAGCTATAACAATGTAATCCCCTGTCATAAAAGTATCTGCATTAACCCTGGATGGGTTCTGAACAGATGCTGTATAAGATAATGGCCCTGTCCAGGCATATGTGGCACCTGATATATTTGTTGATGATAGTTGCAATGTACTGCCACTGCAAAGCGGGCTATTACTACTTGCTACAGGTGTAGCAGGTGTTGGCTTAACTAATACGACTGTAGAAACAGCAACTGCCGGGCAATTATTTTTTGTAGCCGTTACTGTATAAGTACCAGACAAAGGTGGGTTGGCATTAGGAAAAAATGGATTTTGCACAGCAGATGTAAAACTACCAGGGCCTGTCCATGACCATACCACACCTAATGAGTCACTGGTTGCGAATAATTTTAAAGTATCTCCCTGGCATATAGGGCTATTATTAAACGCCGTCAATATCGGAGCTTGTGGGTTTATAAGTATTATGGGCAGTATTGTATCTGAAGTACACCCATTCAGTGTTGCTTTGATACGGCTATATGTACCTGCGGAAAGACCTGTAATAACAACGCCGCCATTACTACCGGATGTTATTGAAACAGGTGGTTGCGAAACTGCATTTTTATAATAATTGACAATATAAGTAGTGTTAGGGCGCATACCTTTTAGAGTGATAGTACCATCTGTGCCTAAGCAGGTAGTAGGATTAGTATAAGAAGTGCTATCTATTGATGGTATATGGTTTATTACCACTGCGACTGTGTCTGCCTCAGATATACAAGCAGCTACCGTAACGGTTACGATATAGTTTCCGCTATTGGCTGTATCTGCGTTTGCCAAAACTGGGTTTTGTAGTGTTGAGCTAAAACTCAAAGGTCCAGTCCAATTATAAACACCATTTGTAACAAAACCGGTAGTAAGATTGAGTGTGCTTCCATCACATATAGGACTATTACTATTTGCATTTGGTTTAGCTGGAGTTGGCTTAACTAAAACAATTGTGTTAGCAGTATCTGAAAAACAATTATTTTTTGATGCTACAACTCTATATGTGCCGGACATAGATGGTATAGCAGCAGTAAGCATAGGATTTTGCGCTGATGAAGTGAATGATAAGGGTCCGAACCACTGCCAACTAACACCCATAGAATCACTTGATGCAAACAACTTCAAAGTATCGCTTTGGCAAATAGGACTGTTATTAGATGCATTTATAACCGGTGCTTTAGGGTTAACTAATGTAATTGGAGCTATTGTATCAGAACTGCAACCATTCAACAGCACCATAATATTAGAATATACACCTGCTGTTAGACCAGAGATAGTAATATTTCCCGAACTATTAGATGATGTAAATAAAGGAGATTGCAATACACCATTCTTCTTGTACTCTACAATATGTGCAGCAGAAGGTTTAAGTCCGGTTAATGTAATAGAGCCATTATTGCCGGCACATGTAGTAGGATGGGTAAAACTAAACCCACCAATTTGTGGAGTATGGTATATTACAACAGCAGTAGTAGCATTTGGAGATGGGCAATTATTTACATACGCTGTTACTGTATAGACTCCTGCATGCGTAGTATCGACATTGTTTCTAGTGGGGGTGCGTACGTTTGCATTATATGAGATAGGCCCTGTCCATACATAGTTAGCACCTGCAATAACGCTTGCTGTAAGTTGTAAGGTACTGCCAGAACATAAAGGTCCGTTATTAGTAACTGATGGGGCAGATGGCAATGCATTTACAATGACACTGACTGTAGAAGCATTAGAAGTACAGTTGTTCTTACTTGCAGTCACAGTATAAGTACCTGTCCGTGTAGTTGCTGCATTAGCAATAAATGGGTTCTGCAAGGCAGATGTAAAAGATAGTGGTCCTGTCCACGACCAAGTAACACCAGTAGAATCGCTTGTTGAAAATAACTTCAGTGTATCTCCCTGACAAATAGGCGAATTGCTACTGGCTGCAACAACAGGTGCTATCGGAGAAGTAAGTATAATAGGGGCTATAGTATCTGACCTGCAAAAAGACGTAGATACAGTTATCTGCGAGTATGTTCCGGCACCCAATGTGGTAAGTACTATACTGCCAGTAGATGATGAGGTAGATGAAGTAGACTGAGGAGTGCCATTGAAATTATAATCAACAGTATAAGTGGTTGAGCCAGCTAAACCATTAAGTATGATAAAACCATTTGTTCCGCCACAAGTGGTAGGGTTTGAAGAGGAAAAACTGCTTATTACAGGCTTTACATTCACTACCACATTGGTATTTGCATTGGTCGATTTGCAACCATTTAGTGTTGTAAACACACTATATGTACCTGCATTTACCAATTGTACGTTAGTAATACTCGGATTTTGACTTGTTGATGTAAAAGTGTTAGGACCTGTCCAAGTATAAGAAGCACTTGAAACAGTTGAAGCGGTTAAGTTAAGTGTACTACCCGTACATAATGGCCCGTTATTAGTAAGAGTTGGTGTTGCTGGCAGAGGCTTCACAAGAATATTCACAGTATCAGGCAATGAAAAACAACCTTGCTTAAAAGACCGTAAAATATAATTGCCAGAATTTGCTACTGGCGTATTGATTAATGTTGGATTTTGTAAACTTGAAGAGAAACTATTCGGCCCAGTCCATCTATAACCATAACCACTGGCTGCTGTTGAAGAAAATAGCTTTAGTGTATCACCCTGACAAATAGGTGTTATACCCGTTGCAATTAGAGTATCATTCCTTATATCTAAAACGTTTACAGTAACAGTATCGCTATTCTTACTGCAGTATTGAGCAGCGCTATTTGTAACAGTGTATTGTGTATTGACCAACGGCTTTGCATTAGGCTGTTTACAAGTAGTACAACTGAGTGTTGTAATAGGTGCGCCACCAGGTAATACAGACCAAGTAAAAGATGAGCCCCCCACAGCAGTAAGTGTTATAGAATCTCCATAACACATTGTTGTGTCTCTTATTATGTCTGTAATTGGCCAAATATAAATGGGTAATACAAATGTCTGTGCCACAATCACTCCCGGACTTACACAAGTTGAATCTTTCGCAGTAACGGAAAAAACACGCAAGCCTGTATCTAAAGTATTTGGAGTCCAAGTAAAACAACCTCGTACAGAGTCTGTTCTTTGTCCTACGTATGTTACAGTTGCGCCGGGTGTAGCTGCAGCAGAGTTGTCAGAAGCAACAATGATAGCAGCTGTATCAGTAGATTTAAGGTCAAAACAAAAACCAAGCTGTACCCCCGCACAAGCCTCAATTCTACCATTTACTAAAGAGCCACCAGTAACAGTGTTAGATACTGTATTTACTATAGGTGCTGTAACACTACAATTAATTACTTGCACTTGTACATCACGCATCACAGAGCCTATTTGTACACCGTTTCTGAATTCCCTGATGCGTATTGTAAGAGTACTAGCACCTGTAAGCGATGGTGTGAATGTCAATTGTCCTGTGCTGGCACTAATTGAAAAGGTATTATTAGTTTGCAACGGGTTATTCGTAAGGTTGTAAGAAGGTGTTGCACTAGCAAAAGTCATATTGCTGGTTGTAGGTGGGCAAGCACCATTCGTCTGCTGGGGCATCAACAATTCAAATGCCAGAGAATCTGAGTTGGGGTCAACACCGCCGTTGTTGTAAGTATACGGCTGGCTGATACAGATAGAAGGAACAGGTTTAACAGAGAAGTAAGGCGATGAATTGCCCTGCGCAACTAAGTTATTAAGTGTTGCCTCTGCATAAAACTGAAAGTTGGATGCATTTACTAAATTAATGCTACCATTTCTATTACCAATAGCAACACTAAAACGCCAAAAATTGCACCTAGATGGCAGCGTCACAGTATTTACATACCACCATTCTCGATATCCGGGTACTGTTGAAGATGTATTTGTACACCTTGTACCGGTTCCGGGGCAGCCTAAAGAAACAGGAGAACCATTATTACTGCTATCAGGTAGTTTAGCAATTTTATTCAAGGTAATAGTACCACCTTGTGAATTACAAGTATTTCGATAACAAAGTGTAACGGTATTTGGCTCACCGACACCAGCACAATCTCTATAGAATTTGAAAATAACTTTGTAAGTAGAATCACTGACCCATTCATATGATATTTCGCCACCAGCTGCATGAGAAGCATTTGCACCATTAGGTACTAGCAGAGCAAATAGCTGTAGCATACACACTAAGATGTAGCATACTGTTTTGTTTGTGTGTAGCATGTTTGGCAACTTTCCTGTATATGACTGATAAATTTAGCATTTTATTAGCAGAAACACCGTTGGTTAACATTAAGATATACATTATATTAAAATAACGACAAAGTGTAATGTGCTTTATAAACATGAAATTAAAAAAGCCATCCTGAAAGGATGGCTCTGTGCCCCGGGCGGGACTTGAACCCGCACACGCATTGCTGCATACAGGATTTTAAGTCCTGCGCGTCTACCAATTCCACCACCAGGGCTTTTGCATACGGTAGATGTAAGCAAAAAAAATTCCAAACCTAAAGGGCTTGGAATTCTTAGAGCGGAAGACGAGACTCGAACCCGCGACCCTCACCTTGGCAAGGTGATGCTCTACCAACTGAGCTACTTCCGCATGTGTTTTTAAGAACTTTGGGAGTGCAAAGATAGGGCACGACAATGAATATCCAAACTCATTTTCAAAAAAATATTTCTCTAAACTGTTTGCCCCCACTGAAATGCAGGCATTCAGCATCACACCAAAATATTTGCAATAAATAGACTAACAGCTAATTATCGCTTACCTTTGGCAATTGAATATGAAGCAACTCGTAACGCTCATACAGAAAGACCTGCTTATTGAATGGCGGCAGAAACATACTCTATTCGGTGTGTTGCTATACGTGGGTGCTACAGTTTTCGCTGTGTATATTATGAACGGGCAACCTGAAATAAAAGTGTGGAATGCACTGTTTTGGATAACACAGTTATTTGTTGCTGTCAATTCGGTAGCCAAGAGCTTTTTGCAAGAACATCCCAATCGTTTTCGCTATTATTTTACCATCGTCAGGCCATCTACTTTTTTGCTGGCTAAGATGATATACAGCATTGTATTAATGTTGGGCATCAGCTTCATAAGCCTTGCATTATTTACTATTATGCTGGGCAACCCGTTAAGCCAAACGGCGGTATTTATAGGTGTTACTGCTGCAGGCAGCATTAGTCTATCTGCCGTATTTACATTCTTATCGGCAATAGCGGCTCGCGCCCAACAAAATGCCGCTTTGATGGCGATACTGGGCTTTCCGTTGGTAATACCTGTGCTGATGATGCTACAAAATCTGGCCTTATCTGCCATAGCACCAGTATATCAGGAAGGTTGGTGGTTGCTATTGCTGGTATTGCTGGCATTAAGCATCATGGTTATCATATTAGGGTTAATACTATTTCCATTTTTGTGGCAAGAGTAAATAGTTTGCCGAAAATATGTAACGGACAATTTATCCCGTACATTTGCGAAAATTTTCAGATTGCTTATGCGTAGCAGTTGGTGGAAGATACTAAGTGTAGTACTTGTTGCCTATGCCATTATCGGCGGGTTGTTACTTCCTGTTCCTGCAAGGCATATATTAAACGAAACAGTACGCAATCTTTACTTTCATGTGCCTATGTGGTTTGGCATGATGCTGCTGTTCGGCTACTCTTTCTACTACTCATTAATGTATCTGCGCAAGCAGCAGATGGAATATGACATAAAAGCCGTAGCATTCCTGAAAATAGGTGTGCTATTCAGCTGTCTTGGTATGGTTACAGGTATGGAATGGGCTACCTATACATGGGGCGAAGCATGGAGCAACGACCCCAAGCAATTAGCGACTGCTATCTGTATGCTATCCTACTTTGCTTATTTAATATTGCGCGGCGGCATTAAAGACGAAGAAAAGCGTGCTAAAATAGCTGCAGTGTATAATGTTTTTGCTTTCGCATTGATGATACCACTGCTATTTGTATTGCCCCGCATGGTAGATTCGCTACACCCCGGCAATGGTGGCAACCCCGGCTTTAATGCGTACGATTTAGACAGCCGCATGCGCATGGTCTTCTACCCTGCCGTTATCGGTTGGTTTTTATTAGGTATGTGGATGAGCACTTTGCATGCCCGCATCAATATATTACGCTATAAAAAGGAAAATACATTTTAATATTATCCTACATGCAGAAACTATCTATATTATTTATTTTACTCATTACTACGATTGCAGCACAGGCTCAGGAGAATGCACCTGAAATGGCAGATAAGATGCGTGCAGAGGGTAAAATATACGTTGTGGTTTTAGTATTAGCCACTATCTTTGCGGGGATTATTCTATACCTGATGCGTCTGGACCGCAAAATCAGCAAACTGGAAAAAGAAAATTAATCTTATTTATTCATAATTAAACATCAATATGGCAGCAACAGCTACTGAGACAACCCCAAAGCATTACAGCTTCTTTCAGGGTGTAGAACGCAACTTTGACAAAGCAGCTACATACACCAGATTTGAAAAAGGTATTCTGGAGCAAATCAAAGCTTGTAACTCTATTTACCAAATGAAATTCCCGGTACGTATCGGCGATAAAATAGAAGTAATAGAAGCCTACCGTGTACAGCACTCTCACCACAAGCTGCCATGTAAAGGTGGTATCCGCTACAGCATGGATGTAAACCAAGATGAGGTAATGGCACTGGCTGCATTGATGACATATAAATGCGCTATCGTTAACGTACCATTTGGTGGCGGTAAAGGTGGTATCAAAATCAACCCTAAAAACTATACTGTATTTGAACTAGAGAAGATTACACGCCGTTATGCTTCAGAACTGGTGAAGAAAAACTTTATAGGCCCCGGCATTGACGTACCTGCACCGGATTATGGTACAGGTGCACGCGAAATGAGCTGGATAGTAGATACGTATGCATCTCTAAAGCCAGGCGAGGTAGATGCTATGGGTTGTGTAACAGGTAAGCCAGTTAGCCAAGGTGGCGTACGCGGTCGTACAGAAGCTACGGGTCTCGGCGTATTCTACGGTATTCGCGAGCTGTGCAATGTAAAAGAAGATATGGACCGCTTGGGTCTGACAACAGGCGTGAAAGATAAAAAAGTAATAGTGCAAGGTTTGGGTAACGTGGGTTATCACGCTGCTAAATTCTTCCATGAGGGTGGTTCTAAAATTGTAGGCTTGGCTGAATACGAAGGAGGTATCTACAATGCAAACGGTCTTGATTTGGAAGCAGTTGTTGCACATCGTAAAGCTACAGGCTCTATACTTGGCTTCCCGGGTGCTACTGACTACAAAAACGGTTTCGACGTTATTGAACAAGACTGCGATATATTGATACCTGCAGCTTTGGAAAACGTTATTAATGCTGATAACGCAGACCGCATAAAAGCTAAAATAATAGGTGAAGGTGCAAATGGCCCATTGACACCAGAAGCTGACGAAATATTGTTGGCAAAAGGAGTTATCATAGTACCTGACATGTACCTGAACGCAGGTGGTGTAACGGTATCTTACTTCGAATGGTTGAAAAACCTGAGCCATGTACGCTATGGTCGTATGGAAAAACGCTTCAGCGAAAACCAAAATACCAGCATACTGGAAACAGTAGAAAGCCTAACAGGCAAGAAAGTATCAGAAATAGAGCGCAAGCAATTGCTGCATGGCCCTGATGAAGTTGACTTGGTTTATTCTGGTTTGGAAGACACAATGATTGGTTCTTTCCACGAAATACGCGATACAATGCGTGAGCACAACATGAACGACATGCGTACTGCTGCTTTCATAGTTGCCATCAACAAAGTAGGCGTTGCTTACGAAGAACTAGGTATATTCCCATAGTAGACATTACAAACACTACATACAAATGCCCCTGCAGTTTGCAGGGGCATTTACTTTGGCAGTAACAGAGCCATTGTTACTCTTTTATAAACCTTGCAGTACTTCGGTTACCATTTGCATCAGTAAGCCTTGCTATATAAATGCCTGCTTGCAATGCCGCTATATCTATTGCAGTAGTGGTACTGATAGTATGCTCTTTCAGCAAAGCGCCTTTCATATCCAGTATTTGCAAAGTAGCATTGCCGTCTGTATTGATTGTGATGCTTGTTGTTGCGGGGTTCGGGTATAGCTTCAGTACTGCGTTTGTGCTTGCTGATTTTACAGCAGTTGGCGGCGGTGTGTACTTAAGCCCGCATGCAGAATCTTTAGTATAGAGTGTGGTAATTTCTGTACCTGAGAGCGACCTGTTGTAAAAACGAAAATCATCTATTGTACCTCTGAAATAACGTGACAAGCCCGTTCCTTGTCCACCAATATTAAAAACAGTAGATGTAGTGACGATAGAATCTATGAGTATTGACGATGTATCAGCATTACCATTTATGTATATGGTTGTAAAGCCGCCCTTTACCCATGTCATAGCTACGTGATACCAAGTAGTATCCAGCAATACACTTTTGCTTAGCATGGTTAATTCATTCGCTTTGCCTTGCAATGCCAATGCCAGTTTGTTGTTACTGTATAAACCATACAAATACTGGTCGCCGGCACCATTATCCCATTTTGAAGCTATTGCACCTTCACCCGTCATGGCGGTATCAATAAATATCCATGCAGATATCGTCATTCCCTCTGTAACATTAAACCGTGTATCATTGCCTGCAGATAAATAGCCTGCCGCTGTAAAACCCATAGCATTATTACCGCCAAAACGGTCTGTTGTGCGTTTGTGTGTTGTGTTATAGCTTGAGAGTATTGTAGCAGTGATGCCATCTTTCATACTGTCTGCCGCTGTAAAACTATAGCAAGCTTTCAGGCTGTCTGTAATTGTTTGTGCTATCGTTACAGTAGTTACTGCCGCATAAGCCATAAGGGAAAGTAATAGTTTTTTCATACCATCAATGTTTTTATGGTAGTAAAACTACTGTTGTACAATTCCTAATCATTATGCTAGTTCATGAAGAGGATATTTGAATTCATGACTGTGCTGTAAGTGATATAATCTAATGCCCTACCCTTACTTCTTTCAGCACATCTTCCAACTCAGCTTTCTTTTCTTTTGATACAGGTACGGCTATCTTATTATCCATCACCAACATGCTCTCTCCTTTGTTGTATTTAGTTACAAAGTTGAAGTTTACCATATACGAGCGATGAGGGCGATAAAAGTGTTTGCGTGCAATCAATACATCTTCAAAAAACTTCAACTTTTTGCTTACTAATATCTTCGAGCCGTTCCGCAGCCATACATGCGTGTATGCCCCGTCTGCTTCCAACAATACAATATCTACCACTTCAATAAAAAGTAACCCATCAGATACTGGCAATGCAATACGGGTAAACTCATTGGCAGTATGATTTTCTTTAAAAAGCTCTACGCGCTTCTGCATATTCGAAGCATGCAGCTTGTGAGATACTTTTTCTATTGCAACGTTTAGCTGATCTATGTTTACCGGTTTTAAAAGATAATCAATTGCAGATACTTCAAAAGCTTTCAAAGCATATTCGCTGTAAGCAGTTATAAATATGATTTCAAAGTTTACTTCTTTAATGAAATCGAGCAATTCAAAACCGTTATACCCGGGCATTTCTATATCTAGCAATACTAATTGTGGTTCGGCTTTATGTATCAGCTTCACACCATCGGGTATATTACTAGCTTCGCCCAGCAATTCTACATTAGGACAGTACAAATCAAGAATATTCTTCAACGCTCGCCTGGCCGGTTCTTCATCATCTATTATAATGGTTCTTATCTTTTGCATAAGCTATATATATTCTGCGGGCAGGTGCAGCACTACCATTGTACCGGCAGCTTGCTGTTCTGTACCCAAGTCTATTATCTGAAGTTTTATTTTTCCCTGATAATATTTATTCAACAACTCAAGGCGTTTTTGGGTGGCTTGTGTGGCAAAGCTGTTATGCGTTTTAGCACGGCGCAGGTTTATCTCGCTTGCTTTTTTTCTGCCAATACCATTATCTGTTATGGTACACACCAACTGCTTATCTGACTGCTGAAGTTCAAACTGTATAGAGAGTTTTTTATCTCCTTCTTTATGTAGTAAGCCATGTTTCAATGCATTTTCCACAAAAGGTTGTATTGCCATTGCTGGTATTGCCATTGCATCTTTATCTGCAACGCCTATTGTAGTAATACTGTATTCAAATAATTTGCCAAAACGCAATTTTTCCAACTGCAGATATAGCTCCAGCACGTCGACTTCTTCCTGTAAGGATATTTTATCCTTGCCAGATGCTTCCAGCACTTTGCGCATCAGTGTGCTGAACTTGCTGAAGTAAGTATTGGCATTCCGTATATCGTTTTGCAGTACAAGATCTTGTATAGAATTGAGCGCGTTGTAAACAAAATGTGGGTTCATTTGCGCTTTCAGAGCCGATAGCTGAGAGGAACGTATACCTTGCTCTAACACATTACGTTTATTGATAGCCCTTATCCTGAAGTAAAATATGGCAGAAACGATGCCTGTCAGCCCCAGCCCTGCAATAGTGTAAAACCACCATGCTGCCCAAAACGGTTTTGAAATGCTAACAGATATAGTTGCTACTTCTTTCGATACAGCACCATCTTCATTGTGCGCACGCACCATAAACACATAATCGCCTGGGGGCATGGCATTAAACCTAGCGAAGTCTGTATTGTTGTCAGTGTATGTCCACGCTGTATCAAGTCCTTTCATCATGTAGCTGTAGGTATATTGATGCTTGTGGGTGAAACCCTTAGTACCGAAATAAAAAATGAGCTTGTTACGACTATGCTTTAGCAAAATCGTTTTGCGTAAAGCATAGTCTTCATCATTTACCTGTAAACGTTTTATTTGTATATCGGGCTGTACGCTGTTTACAGTCTGCATAGCTGCGGGAAAAGTAATAAGCCCTTTATTGGTAGCCAGATAAACTGTTTCATCATCTACATGTATCTGTCTTATTTCGGCATTGGGCAAGCCATCATGCCAATCAAGATATTCAATATTGCCTGTATGGGTGTGTATAATATTGAATGCTTTTTCTGTAGCAACCCATACCAATGAATCATTACAATAAATGGCACGTACATTATTCCCTTTCAGTTTATCATTGCCCGACAAATGTTGTACAACCTGCGCTTTATTCACCAACATCAATCCGTTTGATACTGTACCAATCCACAACCTGCCCGTGTTATCCGTTTTCATAGCAGTCGCATATACTTTCTGCCCATGATAGGTCAGTTCTCGTTCATTATTGAGTGTATCATAATAATAAGTACCATCCGAATAGCCAACCCATTTCAATTTATCGCCCATAGTATAGGCTACATACCTTGCAGCTTTATGCTTTAAAATATGTGTGCTATCAATCTTTTCGTCAGATAGTGTTAACCAGCCTGCATTTTGTATAGATGCAAATAGAATAGTGTTTCGTCCTGCAAAGCAAGCATCTCTCAATCCCCCTATTGCCATGCTGGTGGTGGTACGCAAATCAGCATTGTAATATGAAACAGGGCCTTGTGCAATAATATATTTCTTTTCGGTTGTGTCTGTAATTATTCTACGTACCATAGTAACAGCCAATGCAGGCTTAACAGGATGATATACTTTTCCATTGTCAAGTACATCAATATTACCATTAAAGAAACCAAGCATTATTTCTTTTTTCCGGTTGATATACATTGCTGTGATATTATCGTCTGATATGCCAGCAGATGACTTGCTATATTGCCATATATCTATATTTGGCACTATATATATGCCATTATCCAATGTGGTAAACCAATAATTGTGCTCATTATCAACCATTACGTTCGATACATCAGCATCTTTAAAAAAACGTATACTTCTATATAGAACATTCATCTCTTCATCAATACATACTGCACCTTCTTGTGTACACAACCAAATATTATTTCCTATTGGGCTGCAGGTAAAAATGCGGCTACCTGTTATTGACTTGGGTAACTGTGCAAGCACTACTAATGAATCATTTCTTATTTCGGACATATAATAGGTTCGTTCAGGATTTTTTTCCGTAAACATCATCAAGCGGTTACCGAGATAGAAAAGAAAATTTCGGTGATAAATGAGATCTGAAAGGTTAGCATTATTCGTTTTACTGATTTTGCTGAACATGCCATTACTAAACTTGTAAATACCTTTCTTTATAGCAGACACATACAACCCGCCATCTTTTGCCAATAATATACTTGATGACAATCCATCTTTATTATCATTGGGATAATACCATTTTCTTACCTTTTTTGTGGTAGCATTGAAATGGGCAATACCTCCTACTATACTGTAATAAACACCGCCATGCCCATGTGTATTTTCAGGGAAGGTGGGATAGTCTTTCGATACGTCAACGGCGATATGCAGGCTATCATCGGCGATATAAAATATCTGCCCGTTAAAGTTTTTACACCATATCCTGCCCTGCTCATCTTCCTTAAGATCTGATATGCTTTTGCCATTTTGCTTATGGTTGGTATATTGTTTGGGCTGTTTGCCATCGTATCTGAAAACCCCTTCATTACCGGCAATCCATATATACCCGTGCTTATCTTGCCTGATGCTATATATTTCGCTGCCAACAATATTTTCAGTTTCCTTAAGTTGGTAAAAATATGGGTGTTGTGCATTTGCTGTTGCAACTGTACACAACACTATAACCCATACCCAGCAAATTAAACGCATACGCCAAAATACAGGTTTACATTGTTTTGTAATAGCTATTCTTCACGAATTGGCATTTTCAGTTCATGAAGCAAAAACGTTACTAATACTGCGGCATTTTAGCCCTGTTTGCTTTTTGCAGGTATTCGTTGAATTTGGTAAGGTTTGAAAAAATACGACACATATACTCAGGAAACCTGTTTATGCTTTGGTACTTGGTAATGTTTATCATCACCGTATTGTTATCGCTACGTATTACCGTGTTGGAACTGATTTCCTTATCAGCATCTGCCAACATTTCCTTTAGCAAAGCTTCCCAAACATAACCACTGAATTTGTATTTGTGTTTGTCGAAGAATGGTTTGAACCGTTTTATTACACGCTCATCGTCGAGGTATATGACATAATCATATAGGTTATAATTTTTGTCTGCGCTTAATGGGAAACACATTGTACTATCCCATTTGAGAGGAACAGGAGCTACTACCGTATCCTTTCGCATTACAGGCTTGGCTTTAATAACCGTTCGTTTACCTTTCTGTTTGTTTGTTTGTCCATTAGCCCCTTCACCGATTAATAGCAAAGCCACTAGCATTAATAATGTTTTTTTCATATCCGTACTTTTAGCTGATACCCTATCTCTATATTGCACCGAAAATACATATATCTGCCGTAATATCATTTACTAAGGAGAAACAAATAACAGAATGTCTTATATCTTTCTATGCATTAACGTTAATTTTCACTTTCTATTATACCTCATTTTAGGTAACTTCGCGACGTCTTTTTTAACTTCTAACAATTCAAAATACAGTTTAAGCAATGGCTTTTGATCTTGATCTCATCCAACGTGTTTACAGCGAATTGCCGGGTAAAGTAGCAGCAGCCCGCACACTCTTGGGTCGTCCGCTTACTTTGGCAGAAAAAATATTGTACGCGCATGCTTATGATAAAACTACCAGCGCATATACACGAGGAAAAGACTATGTAAACTTTTCGCCAGACCGCGTAGCCATGCAAGATGCTACTGCTCAAATGGCATTATTGCAGTTTATGACTTGTGGTCGTGCAAAAGTAGCTGTGCCTAGCTCAGTACACTGCGATCACTTGATACAAGCCAAAACAGGTGCGGTACAAGACCTAGCCACTGCTAATGAGACAAACAAAGAAGTATATGACTTTCTAGCTTCCATATCAGACAAATACGGTATCGGATTTTGGAAACCAGGTGCAGGTATTATTCACCAAGTAGTATTGGAAAACTATGCATTCCCCGGTGGTATGATGATAGGTACAGATAGCCACACACCTAATGCGGGTGGCTTAGGCATGATAGCTATTGGTGTTGGTGGTGCTGATGCGGTAGATGTAATGGCAGGTCTGCCTTGGGAACTGAAAATGCCTAAACTGATAGGCGTGAAACTGACTGGACGTATGAATGGCTGGACGAGTGCTAAAGACGTTATCTTAAAAGTAGCGGGTATTTTGACAGTTAAGGGCGGTACAGGTGCTATTGTTGAATATTTCGGTGAGGGTGCAGACAGCCTGAGTGCTACAGGTAAAGGTACCATATGTAATATGGGTGCTGAAATTGGTGCTACCTGCTCGCTGTTTGCATACGATGAGAAAATGGCAGACTACCTGCGTGGTACTGCCCGTGCAGATGTGGCAGAATTGGCAAATGGTGTAAAAGAACACCTTCGTCCGGATGCTGAAGTATATGCTGACCCTGCTAAATATTACGATCAACTGATTGAAATAAACCTGGACGAGTTAGAACCTTATGTAAATGGCCCATTTACACCAGACTTGGCTACACCTATCAGCAAAATGGCTGAAGTAGCTAAACAAAACGGTTGGCCAGAGGATGTAGAAGTAGCTCTGATTGGCTCTTGTACGAACTCTTCTTATGAAGACATTTCTCGTGCAGCTTCTATTGCAGAAGATGCGATGGCAAAAGGTCTGAAAGCAAAAAGCGAATACACGATTACACCAGGCTCTGAAATGGTTCGTTTTACCATTGAGCGAGATGGCTTCCTCAATACATTCGATAAAATGGGTGGTGTGGTATTGGCAAACGCTTGTGGTCCTTGTATAGGTCAGTGGGCGCGCCATATAGATGACCCGAATCGTAAGAACACCATCGTTACATCATTCAACCGCAACTTTGCAAAACGTAACGACGGCTTTGCATCTACACACGCATTCGTTGCCTCCCCTGAAATTGTTACGGCATTTGCTATATCAGGCAAATTGACTTTCAACCCAATGAAAGACAAACTGATAAACGAAAAAGGCGAAGAGGTAATGCTGGCAGAACCATCAGGTTTTGAATTGCCATCGAAAGGATTTGCCGTAGAAGATGCAGGGTATCAAGCACCTGCAGAAGACGGTAGCAAAGTAGAAGTAAAAGTAAGCCCGGATAGCAACCGTCTGCAACTGTTAGCACCATTCGCTGCTTGGGAAGGTACTAATCTGCACGGGCTGAAACTATTGATAAAAGCATTCGGCAAATGTACGACCGACCATATATCTATGGCAGGCCCTTGGTTGAAGTTCCGTGGCCACCTCGATAATATCTCTAACAATATGTTGATAGGTGCTGTAAATGCTTACAACAATGAAACCAACAAGGTAAAAAACCAACTGACGGGTGAATATGGTGAAGTACCTGCTGTACAACGTGCATACAAAGCACAAGGTATAGGCAGCATAGTAGTTGGTGACGAAAACTATGGTGAAGGCAGCTCTCGTGAGCATGCCGCGATGGAACCACGCCACTTAGGGGTACGTGCCATTGTAGTAAAAAGCTTTGCACGCATACACGAAACAAACCTGAAAAAACAAGGTATGCTTGCGCTAACGTTTGCTGATAAAGCAGACTATGATAAAGTACAGGAAGATGATAGCATAGACATCTTGGGCCTTACCGATTTCAAAGAAGGTACACCACTTACTATGGTACTACATCATAAAGATGGTAGTGTTGATGAAATAATGCTTAACCATACATACAATGCTCAGCAAATAGAATGGTTTAAAGCAGGTGGTGCGCTGAATGTTATCCGTTCGGAATTTGCGAAATAATAATCTGATATCTCTTAATAAAAAGAGCCACATCTTGAGATGTGGCTCTTTTGCATGTAATTATTGCGATTATGTTTCCATCAAATCTCTGATAGCTACTGATGCAACACATGCACCAAATGTTGCAGGTAGATAAGAGATAGTACCATAGGCCGATTTCTTGAAGTTACTACCGTCCGTCAACATCAATGATTCTTTGATTGGCTCTTCGGGCGAGAAAACTACTTTGATGCCTTTACGGATGTTCGACTCTTTGAGCTTCTTGCGTATTTGCTGTGCAAATGGGCAGTTGTAGGTTTTTGAAATATCTACTACACGTAGCTGTGTAGGATCGAGCTTAGCACCTGCACCCATAGAGCTTACAATACGCAAACCTTTGGCGTGTGCTGCTTTAATAAAAGTAACTTTGGGCGTAATACTATCTATGGCTTCAACAACGTAGTCGTATGGTGTATCAAGTACAGATTCAACCTTTTCAGGAGTGATAAATTCTTTGATACTTCGAAGCTGCAATTCAGGATTGATAGCAAGCAATCTTTCAGCCATAATATCCGCTTTCGACTGCCCATGTGTAGTAGCCAATGCTGGCAACTGCCTGTTGCGATTACTTGGGTCAACTACATCACCATCAACAATAGTCATTTTACCAACACCCGCCCTGCAAATAAACTCTGCCGCAAAAGAACCTACCCCACCCATACCAACAACAAGTACGTTGGCATTAACGAGTTTGTTCAGTTTATCTTTACCTACCAACAGTTCTGTACGCGATAGCCAACTTGTATCTTTCATATATTAAAGACTGCTTGAAAGTTTTTTTGAAGTTGCAAAATAAGCGCATCTGTGTCGGTTTTCCTTATTTCAGCTGCCTTTTCGTATATCTTACCTATAGAAATATCCGCATTATCTGTTTCCAGGAAAAAGCCTTCTGCAGGACAGTTTTGTAAGACCGTAGCTACTGCTGATTGTTCATGAAACAAAGCTGTGCCGAATGATGTATAATAACCTTTCTGCCATATCCTTTCTGCCAATTGCAGTTTTTTGTTGAAGCCATGAAATATGACAGGCACTCGTGTTTTTTCTTCTTCCAATATTTTCAACGTTTCGTCGTATGCACGTACACAATGTATAATCAATGGTTTATGCAAAGCGTTTGCCAGCACTATCTGCTGCCTGAAAAGGGTTTGTTGCAATGCCCAATCGGTTGTTGCCAGTTTATCCAATCCGCATTCGCCTATAGCAACTACATTTGAGTTTTGGGCGTATGTACTGAGGATATCAAAAGAAACCCTGTCTGGATACCATGGATGAATACCCATAGAACACAAAGGCAGATTGGCTGCGGCATCATAATCTTCGTACAGGTTGGTAATGATAGTTGCGTCACCATCTGTCAGCTTATGTGTATGTACGTCTATAAAAGGCATCAGTACCTACTAATGTATTAATATTATAACAGATGGCATTGTTTGATTAAGTGTTATTTCATTATTTTTACATCAGTCATTATGAAGCCACTGTACGACATTAAAAATTTTATAGAATGGAAAGCCTTTGGCGTATGCTCTGCCATAGGCGAAAAATTAGGCGTAGCGACATCGCGCATACGCCTGTGGTTTATTTATATTTCTTTCCTTACGTTAGGCTCGCCGCTGATAGTCTACATGGTACTGGCATTTTGGATGAATATGAAAAACTATATCCTGATGCGCAGACGCAACCCAATTAAGTGGTTATAATTATTCCTCCTCTTCCATTTCACGTTCAGCTTTTCGCTGTTCTCTTTTTTCCTGACGTTCTTTTTTAGCACGCTGCTTTTGCAGTTCTTTACGAATACGCTCTTCTTCTTCAGCTGCTTCCTGTTCCTCACGCTCACGTTGTTCGCGGGCTAAGCGTTCTTTTTCCCTTTGTGCTTCACGTTCTTCGCGCGCTTTTTCCAATTTTCGTTGTCTTTCTTCTGAAGCCTGACGGGCAGCTTCTATGGCTTCCTCCTGTTTTTGCTGCTTTATCTTCTCTTGTTTTCTGCGTTCCATTTCTGCTTTTACCTCAGCATCCATCTGGCTTTGCAATACCCTTTCTCTTGCTTGTCGTTCAAACTCTCTCGCCTCACGTTCTTTTTTAGCCTTCTCATCTTCAGCAGCCAAACGGGCACGCTCGGCCTTCTCCTGCGCTTCTCTTTCTTGCTGCTTTTTAGCAGCTAATACAGCCTTGCGTTTAGCTTCTTCGGCTATTGCTTTTTCTTCAGCAACTATGCGTGCTTGTTCTGCTTTTTCTTCTTCAAGCCGAGCCTTTTCTGCAGCTTCTCTTTCTTGCCTTCTTTGTGCAGCTAATTCTGCTCTTCTGGCAGCTTCTTTGGCTTGTGCTTCTTTTTCTGCAGCAAGCATAGCGGCTTCCGCAGCTTCAGCTTCTTGTTGCTTTCGTATCTTCTCTTGTCGCTTACGTTCAACTTCTGCCTGCACTTCAGCTTCTATCGCTCGTTCTCTTGCTTTGCGCTCTATTTCTTTCCGCTCTTTTTCTTTCATTGCAGCTTCCTCCTCTGCGGCAATACGGGCCATTTCAGCTTCTTCTTCCTCTATCCTTTTTTGCTCTCGTGCTTCTTTTTCTTTCTGCTTTTGCGCTGCCAATGCCGCTTTCCTTTCTGCTTCTTTGGCAGCAGCTTCATCCTTAGCTGCACGTTCAGCCGCAGCTTTTGCCTCTTGTTCTGCTTTTACTTTGGCAACTTCGGCTTCTTTAGCTAGACGTTCAGCCTCTTCTTTTTCTTCTCTGGCTTGCTTTTCAGCCAACTTTTGTTTTTCTTTTTCAATTTTATCCAGACTTATGCGCTTTTG
>CALESY010000005.1 GCA_937919945.1 uncultured Chitinophagaceae bacterium
TAAGAAAAATAATAATTCTGGTATTAACAATTTAATAGCCTAACTTCACTAAAATGCCTGTAATGATTACTGTCAACGACGTTTATCGTAAAATAAAAGAAATGAGCTGCCGTACACCCAATCCGAGGCCGGCCATACAAGTAGCAGGCATTGCATCTGAAATGGAGCAAGGCAGAGAGCAAATACTACCCATGCTCACCGAACTGAAAGATATGCGCCTGATAAAGTTTGAGGAGCCTGCAGTTATATCTATTAAGCTGACCTTGCTTGGTTTTACCGTCAGACGATAATTACACCCTTTTTATTTTGATGATGCGCAAGCGATGCAATAGTTGCATGGCTTTGTAGCCCATATCCCACTCAAACCAGCGGTGTGCGTTATTAGCATTGGCAGGATGCTTATGGTGGTTGTTATGATATGCCTCTCCCCAAAACAATACATCTACAGGCAGTATGTTCTTGGATGTATTCGTCATCTTGTAGTTTTCGTAGCCGAATTTGTGTGCCCACCAGTTTACCACCACTCCTTGAAAAGCTCCCATAGCCAATGTAAGTGGCAGGAATAAGAACATCCACCACGCTGTAGCGAATTGCACATACAGAAACACATACAGTGCAGCCCATAGCAGTTTGGTTATCCAACTGTGTGCAATCTTATCAAACGGTTGCCACACGGGCAGGTCTTTTTTGTATTTATCCTGTACGTCGGTCTTGCCTGTATAAATATTACGATAGTTGTTGCGTGTATCCCACATCAGCATAAAGACATTGGGTGAGTTGGATGGTGAATGCGGATCTTCATCGGTATCTGTATGTGCATGGTGCATGCGGTGCATGATGCCATAAGAAGATGCACTGATATAGGATGCTCCTTGTGTAATAAATGAACCAACAAAAAATATTCGTTCCCAAAACCTTGACATGGTAAACATACCATGCGCTGCATACCTGTGATGAAAAACAGACTGAAAGAAAAGCGAGCTATACCAATGTATAACCAGCAAAAGAAGGATAGCCATAAATGATGTTTAAACTTGTTGCAGAATAAATGATTAACCTGCGTTAAAGCTTAAGCATCTTTTCGTACATGTAATATACGAATAAAAAGGGGGATTCAGTTTTTTAAATATTCCTAAAGACTTGTGCAAGGTATATTTCTGATATTACTCAGCATTTAATAGCTGCGTATAAATAACATAAGCCACACGAATGTGTGGCTTATAGATGTATATCAGGTGTATTTACTTCTTAGTGCCTGTTGAATATCTTATGGTTCCATCCTTCAGCATTTGAGATGTTACAGTAAACATCAATGCGCCTTTTTTACCACTTGCATCACTTCTGTATATTTCATCGCCGATTTTCAGTGCACTGAATTTTTTTGTTTCATTCTTCATGATGTGTATTGAAGCACTACCCTGTTTCAGGTAAATATCACTGCCTGAGTCATTGAAAATAGATACAGCACCTTTTTGCACATCTCCATCGTCAGTATTTTTAGCTGAGCCTCCATCGACCGGCAACGATGCTTTTACAGCACGTACCTGTTCAAAGAAAGATTTGGCTTCTGCTTCTTCCGCGAAGGATATTTCAACAGGCATAGCACCGGTAATCTGCCTTAGACCATCACCTCTGCCACATATCAATTCATCAAAATAGTAGGACTGTCCGTCAACAATGTTGAATGTTACTTTATTTATCTTTTGATTGCCATTCATCCAATCAAACACACCGGTAGAATAAGTGGTAAAATCTATACTACGAATAGCAACGTGCCATTTCTTCATTACTGTTACCGCACCGCTATTATCTGTTCTGAAAACAGTATAGATAACAGAATCATCTTTTACACCAGCATATATATTGCGGGTAATACCATCATAATCATCGAGATAAGTAACAGTCTTTTTGCCTTCGGCGGTTATCTTGATACCATCACATTCTCTGGTATCCTGAGCATTAGTAATAACCGTGCTACATAATAATGCTGCTGTAATAATGCGTTTCATACGTTGTTCTATTTTTTACAAAACAACAATGCTGATTACCTCAACCAATGTAAAACTTCATCAAACAGCTTTTTGGGTTCATTAATATGCAGTATGCATCATAAATACAAATAACAAAGCCACACTATTTGTGTGGCTTTGCTCAGTTATATATTATCAGATTATTGTGCAGGGGGTGGCGTTGGTTTATTGCCTTGTGGCCCACCGCCTTGCGGACGATTGCGATTGTTATTATTGCCGCCAGTTCTGTTGTTATTATTATTTGGGGTATTAGGACGGGCTTGCTGCTGCGGACGATTGCCACCCCCACCTTGTTGCGGCGGGCGATTTTGCTGTGGCGGCTTAGTATTGCCTGCACCTTGCTGTTGCGGACGGTTACCACTTTGTTGCTGTGGCTTGTTGGCTCCTGTTTGTTGCTGCTTGCTGCCCTGCTGCCCGCCACGGTTATCACTACGGCGGTCATTATTACTCCTTTTCTTCTTGTTGCCACGCTCCAGCGTTTTCAGGCTTATTTGCCCTACATCGTTTACGAAGCCCATTTCTACCTTCACCGCTGTTTTTGATGAAGTAATGGTTTCCAGTTCCACAGGTTGCAATTCTTCAGGTTTGATGCCTTGTTGATTGGCTTTCTGTATTTCTTTTACACGCTCTATAGATAGCGGATATTGCTTATTACTATCGCTGAAGCTATACCACATCAGGCTCTTAAATATGTCGCGCTTCTGCAAAGTTGCCCTGCCTTTAATGGTTTCTAACACATCGGCATTGTCAGGGAATACGCGGAGTGCATCCATATAGGTATCCAACTCGTAGTTCAGGCAACACTTCAGCCTGCCACATTGCCCGCTCAGTTTTGCCTGGTTGATAGACAGGTTCTGATACCTTGCTGCCGTGGTGTTGACGCTCTTAAAATCGCTGAGCCATGTACTGCAACAAAGTTCTCTGCCACAGCTACCAATACCACCTACTTTAGCACTTTCCTGCCGCGCGCCTATCTGCTTCATCTCAACCCGCACTTTAAAATCGCCCGCGTAAGATTTTATCAATTCACGAAAATCAACCCGTGCATCGGCTGTATAAAAGAAAGTTGCTTTTTTACCATCTGCTTGCAGTTCTACCTCACACAGCTTCATTTCCAACTTGTGGGTGCGCGCTATCACACGCGATTGTGTGAGCATTTCAGGTTCTCTGTCTTTGCTTTTGCGGTATTGAGCTATGTCTTCGTCGGTAGCTTTGCGCAGTATGCGCTTCATCTCGGCGTTTTCAGACACGCCGTATTTCTTCATTTGCAGCTTTACCAGTTCTCCGGTAAGGCTTACCTGCCCTACATCGTAGCCACCCGTACCCTCAACAGCAATCCAGTCGCCTTTTTCGAGTATATGATGGCTGCTATTGCGATAAAAGTCTTTTCTGCTGCCTTTATTAAAACTTACCTCTACAATCGGGTAAGGTTTTGCACTATCGTACAAGGGCAAGGAACTAAGCCAATCGAAAACATTCATACGGTTGCATCCGCCACTGCTACATCCACCATTTCCTTTGCAACCACCGGGTTTTCCGTTAGCACCTGTGCCACAGTTGCCACATCCCATTTATATATATAATTTATGTTGACTGCCATCAACCCCGGTGCGCCTGTCATTATTAATTATCCATTCAAACCACGGCACCTGTCTTTAGCAGGATTTGCGAAAATAACCTTTTTTGACGATGAATACCAGTATACATTAAACAAATATACTAAGCGAGTGATTAAAACTAATAAGAGGATATTCTATAACAATAAAAAATAAAAGCACCGTAGTAACGGTGCTTTGTTTGCAATATGTTGTTGCATTATTTTTTATTCTCTAATGCGCAGGTAACAGTATGTTTTTCTCTGCCTAAATAAAAGCTGGCACTTTCTTCTTCACATTTTGCTTTGGCAAGCCCTTTACTGTTTTCTCTTTTCTTGGATGCGGAACTGGTTTTATACATTTCTTTGGTAACAGTATCGGTTATTTCGGTAATGCAATTGCAGTCGTACACTTTGGTGCAAGAGCCTGTAAATAAAGCACCTGCCACAATAAGTGCGCACAACCATAATGTATTTTTCATATATAAAACCCTATTTCGTTATAAAAATGGTAATTATTGGTTGAATTTGCAAGGGCGGTCATTAGATTGTTGGAATTTCCGTTAAAAATAGGCGATTATCTTACAGAGAAAAGGCTACTATTTATAGTATAGCAGCCTTTTATATTCTAATTATAGTATTTACAACATCATTGCTTTATAAACTTACTATTGAGTTTACCATCCCGAGTGTAGATACTAAAAAAGTATACACCTCTTTCTAAGCTATGTATTGGTATCGCTAATTTTGTATTTCCTTGTTGAGGTTGTATCTGTTCCTGAAGCACTTTCCTACCTGCAATATCTGTTATGATATACCAACTTTCGCCAACTGTCTTTATATCCAAATCTACATTCAGAACTGATGTTACGGGGTTAGGATACAACATTACTGTATTCGATGTTTTGAATCTATTAATATGCTTAGGCGTATCAACTGTACCTGTATCTACTTTATAATAAATCTTCAGATACGGTCTTCTACTAACTGATGTATCATCGGATGAATAAGCATGGAATATGACTGATGCATTATTACAACCTATTGTTGGTGATTTGACTGCCAAGCCAAAATTAGGTACGACACTATCTCTCCATAAACGATAGGTTGTTGTAATATCATATTCTTTGTTCCCGAGGCTATTGGGGAAACTGATGTTTATCGGGCCATAAAAAGCCGTATCAACGGGAGGCTGATTTTGATAATTTACGGTGTTTTCATACCAACGTTGTGTTACTCTGTAAAAATAAAAGTCTGCATTACAGTTAGAATAACAATATGATGTATGATCTAAGTGCGTAAACCCAACAAAAACAGAATCTACATCTTTTGGCAAGCCGTTTAAATCAAACCTAAGATAGCTGGCAGCATGTGTGTTGTTACAGTTACTTATAGGTGAAGTAAGTATATACTCCTGATTACCATAGTTTGTGCTTAAATACTGCTCATGTACAAATGCATCCATACCTCCATTCACACCTCCAATGTCAAACGAATCACCTAAACCCGGACCGGGACTGAAAATCATTACTGTATCTTTTTTACCAATGCCAGCCCAAACATCAGTTACAGTAAAGAGCATCGCAAGTAACGCCAATAAAAAAATCCCTCTCATAGCTTTTATTTTTTAGTTTATACAAAGCTCCGAGAGGTATGATTATATATTTATGACAAAAAGCATATTTGAAGATGATTATTGTCAGACATGCTCAGTAATAATTGGTCTTGGGCTTGAATTGTAAGTGCCTGTGCAAGATTGTTTGAAAATGAAAGATCACTTATTCAAAAATCTCAAGCTTTTCGCCCAACTTATTAGTAACTACTACACGCCTCTTACCTTTTGCTGGCATCATGATTACCTTATCGTCATAAGCATGTAATAGCTCTACCACATCTATAGGTACTGCAGTATCGCTATCTTTTTTACGATACACTTTTACAAGGCAGGGGTAGGCAATGTTTATTTTATCATGTACATAAATGGCTTTTTTGCCTTTAGTATATAACCAATCGGGGCGGCCATTGATATATTTCGTGTCCGGATGATAAACATTGCAATCAAAAGTTATCATGTTGTTCTTGGCTTTGTTAAATACATTGCCTGCACTATCATTTAATACAATGCTTTCGTTGTGACTTATCAATTTTCGATAACGATTACCGTAATCTTTACTGCTGCTTTCTGTTAGCTGCACCTGGTCTATGGTAAAGGGGTCAATACCTGTCATTTTCTTCAACCTGCCTGCCATTGGCAACACCATAAAGTTTCTGGTTGAGTCTTCAATGGCATGGTCGTACCCGCAATAGATGACAAACTTCTTATCGGGGTATTTATCTATTATGGCTTTGATGTTGCGTGCCTGCAATTCTTCTCTGCTTTCTCCTTTTTTCTGCAATTCCCAATCTGCCTCATACGGAAAAACAGTGTAACCTAGTTGCAGGGCTTCGCGCAGCAGGTTACCGAAACAAGGCTCGTTAGTATAGCTGATAGGGGTTACCGATGGATATTTATTAATATTGATGTTGGAGTCGGAATAAGGTAATGCTTCAAGCCCTATATATGTATAGCCCAGTTTTTTCAGTTCGGACAGCAATATAGTAACAAACACCCTATGACGCGGGTTATGATGGGCTTCGTTGAAGATGACAATACTTGTATTAGCCGCCTGTTCAAGAATATAAGACGTTGCATTTACCTTGTTATTGAAAGGTGCCAATACCGCCTTGTTCGACTCAGTAGGCTGACCGGATTTATTTTTAAATTCTCTGTCTCGGGTTTCCAAGCCAAGCTTATACTCGCCGATGTAGGAGTAGGCAGTAGCTGCCATCTGATATTTGAAGGGTGTAGTATCTGCCCGCAAAGAACTGTCTATGACAGATGAAAATTGGTATGGCGAAATTTGTGCTTTGCCAGCTGCACAGATAAAACAAAGGGTAAAAATGATGATACTGGTTCTCATACATCTCAAAACTAAAGATTTAGTTGATGAGAAACAATGCTGAGAATGCTTATTTGTTGCATAGTTTCCACCAATCAATACATCAACAAATAAACTAATCAACCTATACCTAAAGCCCTGTACCTTTGCGCTTTCGTATTAATTATGATTACAGTAATAGCAGGCACCAACCGTACAGACAGCATGACATTGAAAGTAGCCAGCCTATACCATACCATGCTGGCTGCACAGCACCCCAACGTGCATCTGCTGAACCTGGAAGGGAAAGCAGTTTGGGAGCGTGGCGATGAAATGAAGCAAATAGAAAAAGATCTGCTGATACCTACCGAAAAGTTTGTATTTGTGATGCCCGAATACAATGGCAGTTTCCCCGGCATACTGAAACTGATGATGGATAACAGCGACATCAAAAAAGCATGGTGGTATAAAAAAGCTATGCTGGTAGGTGTGGCAGACGGGCGCGCGGGCAACCTGCGCGGGCTGGACCACATGACCAACATACTGAACTACCTGCGCGTAAACATACTGTACAATAAAATACCCATCAGCCGCATTACAGAAGAGATAAGCGAAAACGGCGAAGTGCTGAAACCTACTACACTCAAGACGATAGAAACACAAATAGACGAATTTTTGAAGTTTTAGCAGATGACAAGATTACTCATATTCTTAGGCATTTTTTTATTAGCAGAGTATTATGCCTACACGGTAGTACGAAGTGCTATGCGCACACTACCACCAAATGCCAAAACCATACTGACCGTAGTATATGTATTGCTCACCATCATCACATGGGCGGGCTTCTTCTCTTTCAGGTTTATAGACTGGGCAAAAGTACCGCACCTGCTGCGCAATATATATGTAGCATTTACACTGGGCTTTATTGTTGGCAAAGCACTGATACTGATAGTAATGCTTGGCGATGAAGTACGACGCTTTTTTGTTTGGATATGGGGCATATTCAGCAAGCCTGCTATTGCTGCTACTGCAGCCCCTGAGGTTGCAGGCAATGGTATCACCCGTTCGGTATTTATACAACGTGTGGCATTGATATTGGGAGGTACAGCTTTAGGCGGTTTCATGTACGGTATTACTAACCGATACAATTATAAGATACGCCTTATACAGCTATCGCTGAAAAACCTGCCTGAGGCTTTCAGAGGCATGAAGATTGTACAGATTTCAGACATACATAGCGGTAGTTTCGATAGCCATCATGCTGTGCAACGCGGCGTAGAAAAAGTGCTGGCAGAAAAACCCGACATGATATTCTTTACAGGCGACCTTGTAAATAATAAAGCAGACGAGATACAACCTTATACCGACATATTTGCCAAACTTAGCGCACCGCTTGGCGTGTACAGCATTTTAGGCAACCATGACTATGGCGACTATGTGCAATGGCCTGATGCCGAAGCGAAAGCTAAAAACCTGCAGTGGTTGAAAGACACGCACGGTAAAATGGGCTGGCGCTTGTTGATGAATGAGCACGTGGTAATAGAAAAAGGCAATGATAAAGTAGCCGTTGTTGGTATAGAAAACTGGGGTGCGAAAGCAGGATTTCCTAAATATGGCAAGATGGACGAAGCCTATGCAGGACTAGCAGAAAAGAACATTCCGTTCAAGATGCTGCTATCGCACGACCCATCTCATTGGGATGCGGAAGTACGCAAAACATATACTGATATAGATATCACGTTCAGCGGACACACACACGGTATGCAACTTGGCGTAGAAATACCAGGCCTGAAATGGAGCCCTGTACAATATGTATACAAAAAATGGGCTGGCCTCTATCAAGAGGGCGAGCAATACCTGTACGTAAACCGCGGATTTGGTTTCCTCGGCTACCCCGGCAGGTTAGGCATACTACCTGAAATAACGGTGGTTGAATTAGTTTAACACCCTTTTGAAAAGCTGTGCCATCAGTTCGGGGCGAGGAGACAGTAAGTCTGCCGCTGCCTCTTGCAAGTATGGCTTCATGTCTTGTACCAAATCCGTCAACACATCGCTTTTAGCGTCTTGCATCTGCATCACTATTGGTTTTTCGGGTATTTTCTCTGTAAAATGCTTAAGTAAAGTTTTCCTCATTAAAAAACGGCTTTAGGAAATAAAACGCATGATTATTCCTTTTATTGTATCTGCTAAAATATTTTTAACAGCTATTTACTAACTTTTCTGCCACAATCATCGTCAGGCAATAACTTTTAGCTGCAATGGTTGTTATAACAATATGGAAACCATAGGCATTACGGGCGGTACGGGGCTGATAGGCAGAACGCTGACTAAACTGTTGACAGACAGAGGATACAAAATCATCATCTTTACCCGAAAGCCAAAGGATAGCACTGGCAATATCAGCTATGCCTATTGGGATGCTTATAAACAAGCCATTGACACGGCTGCCCTGCAAGAAGTTGATACCATGCTGCATCTGGCAGGTGAAGGCGTTGCCGATAAACGTTGGACTACCCAACGCAAGCGTGAAATATTAGAAAGCCGTACCATCGGTACATCGTTCATAGCTTCTCAACTATTGCAACATGCACCACGTTGCAAGGCGTTTATATCATCTTCGGCTATTGGGTATTATGGTGCAGATAATAGTATTGCGCCATTTACAGAAACAGCCAATCCGTCTGCCGATTTCCTTGGCACTACATGCAAAGCATGGGAAGAAGCAAGCCTGCCGCTTGAGGGCAAAGTACGCAGAGTGTTATTGCGTATAGGCATTGTACTGAGTAATGATGGTGGCGCGTTCAAAGAATTTGTAAAGCCGGTAAAATTTGGCATCGCACCACTACTGGGTGGCGGACACCAAACAGTTAGCTGGGTACATATTGATGATGTAGCTACCATGTTTATATATGCATTGGAAAATGAAAACATGCAAGGCATATACAATGCAGTAGCACCCGCACCAGTATCGCAACGTTTATTGATGTTTACCATCAGGCATTATGCAAAAAGCTTTAGTATACCCTTTCCTGTTCCTGCATTTGTATTAAAACTGATGCTGGGCGAAATGAGCATTGAAGTATTAAAGAGTGCTACCGTCAGTAGCCAAAAGATAGAAGATGCAGGCTTCCCATTCCGCTACCCTACTATAGGCAAAGCAATTGAGCAATTGATGGGATGATTATTTGTAAGCATAATCGCTCAGGTACTCGTAGTCGGGCGTCAACTTTCCATTTTCGCAAATGGTGGCTCTGCGGATGATATCACTATTACCGCTCAATAATTCATTCAGCACAAATTTTTCGAAATGTGCACCAAAATATTGCGACGCATCGCGAGGTAACTCGTTCGGCAGGTTATCTACCGCCATTACATCAATAGTATTCCTATCGTTCAAGTAGGGTGCTACCTGCTCACCTGTTTTGCGGTCTATTCCATATACGGGATTGGCAATGGTTGATGCACCTGTGTTGATGGGTACAGAACCATCGATATCGCAAGTGATATCTGCTATAACACTCACACGCCAGTCGCTGCGTTGAATATCTTTTTTCTCAAACAGACGGGCAATGTCATTATCCCAATAAATACCATTCATCAAAATATCCGTTTGCGGAATGTATTTGGAGAACAGGCACTTATAAGCATGCGGGTTGGCATGAAAATCATTGCGCGAAAAAAGATCGTTGTCTTTGCGGGCATAAAGGTCTCCACCCTTCAGGTGAGTGTAAACAGGATAATCGTACTGGTGTGTGAGAAAATCTTCGGGCTCAACAGATTCAATATCGAAATGCGTCATCACCTCAACAATACCACTTGCCACTTTGCCGGAGCCGGTAACCACTATTTTGATATTGGGCAGTTTTACTTGTTCGTAAGCGCGCAGTAAGTCTGCAAAGCCCGATACCTGGTGCGCTGCAGGCAGGTGGTACAATCCAAACTTTTTGCCATAAGCCAGCAAGCCATTGTGCGCACCTACTACACCTGCGTAATACCCAAAGCCAAGTATGCGCTGTTCATCTATGTGCGTCAGGCATTCGTAGTCTATCATGCGGATGCGCTTATCTATGAGCGCGTGCATCAGTTTTTGGTTGTAAGGTTGTTTCTTTTTGGTATGCGAGAAGAAGAAATAAGTTTTATCAGCTATCAGGCTATCGACAGGTACTTCTTTTATGCCAATTAACACATCACAATCACTTAGGTCAGTTTGTAGCGGTATGCCTGCTGCTGTATAGTCTGCATCGGGTATGCACCTGTCTGGCGATGGCTCTGCCACTATCTGCAATCCGGGGTATTTCTGCATTATCTGCACACATTGTTGCGGTGTGAGGGCAACACGGGTATCTGGTGGCGATTTCCTTTCACGAATCAAACCTATACGAATCATCTTACTTACATTTGTACGCGTAAAGATAAGCTACTATAATTTGCAGTATGGACAACTATTTTGAATTATATGAAATACCCGTTAGCTTTTCGCCAGATGCTGCATTGGTAAAAAAGAAATACTATGAGCTGAGCCGCCGCTACCACCCTGACAGATATACACTGGCAAGTGATACCGAGCAGGCAACAGCACTACGCATAGCTGCATTGAATAATGATGCATATAAAACACTACAAAATGGAGATGCCCTGATGGCATACATCCTGAAACTGAATGGCATGCTGGAAGATGAGGAGAAATATAACCTGCCACCCGATTTTTTGATGGAGATGATGGACCTGAATGAAATTATCAGTGAATATGAAATGGAGCCGGATAATGAAATATTAAAAAAACAAGCCAATGATATGCTGGCATCGCAAATGCAGGACTGGCTGTTATCTGCCAAACCATTGACAGAGAAATTTAATAATGGCGATACTTCCGCAGCATTATTGTTACAGATAAAAGATAGCTATTTCCGTAAAAAATATCTGTTGCGCATTTCGGAAAGAATAAATACATTTGCAGCCCCTCGCTGAACAAGCACGCCCAGATGGCGGAATTGGTAGACGCGCTAGACTCAAAATCTGGTTTTCGCAAGGGAGTGCAGGTTCGATTCCTGTTCTGGGCACTGAGTCCTTTGAAAAACACCCGCTCTTTTAGTGGGTGTTTTTATTTTAATATTGAATAGTATATTGCAATCAAACGTCAATACATGACAACTCTTATCAGATATAGTATTTTAATACTAGTTACTGCGGTTACTGTTTTTCAACATAATCTTTTCGCTCAAACAACTAAAACACCTGTAATAATTAATGGTGTTAGATTTGAATTACTTGGAAGTTGGGAACACATTAATTCTAACGAGGAATCAGGACAATATGGCTTTCTTGAAAGAGAATCAAATATAAACATAGCGATATCTGTGAGGAAACCTGAAAAGATGGAGTTTTATAAATCAGAATTAAAAGGATTTGATTTAATTCAGGCTTTTTATAAATGGGATTCAGAATATTGGGCGAAAGACACAAATTATAAAGTATCAAAAATGTCTGAAGACAGACTAAATTATTTCATCGTGTGGAGTATTAAAATTCCACAAGGTGAAAATATTTTTTTATTTGGTTTGAAATCAGATAAGATAATAAACATATCACTTAATAGAAGTAGTGGAAAGAAAAAAATGAATGACGCTGAGGCAATAAATTTTCTAAAAAATATTTATCTCAATTAAGGAATACAGATTAATCAAATAGCAAATTCAAAAACATTGCAAAATCTCATTTCCACCCTCACCACCAACCCCAAGAGTATCTTTTTAATAGATGGTGTTGGGGCTATTGTGAGTGCATTGTTATTGTCAGTATTGTTAGGACAGAACGTCGCTGTTTTTGGCATACCACAAGCAGTGCTATATAAATTAGCTGCATTAGCAAGTGTGTTTGCTTTGTATTCTCTATGCTGTTATTTCTTTCTACTAGGCAATTACAAACCCTACTTGCGTATTATTGCTTTCGCCAATTTGCTGTATTGCACTATCACATTGGTATTAGTGTTTGTATTTTATCAACAACTAACCCTCTTTGGTATTTTGTACTTCATCAACGAAAAGATAGTTGTAGGTAGTTTGGTATATCTTGAGCTGAAAGCTTCACGGCCTTCTGAATAGCTGACATATCTTCATTACCTTTAGCCCAATCAATATGTCTGCATATACTACAAAAGCACCTGTTACAATTACATGCCACAAGCGATTGGCTCCTTATCTGGAAGCTGAGGTGCGTGCACTGGGTTTTGAGATACAAGAAACATTTATTACCGGCGTGAAGCTACATGCAAGTATAAATGAGTGTATAATACTCAATCTGAATCTGCGGTGCGCAAGCCAGGTGCTGTACAGCATCAAACAGTTTCGCGCGCAGGATGCGGATGATGTGTACAATGTGGTAAAAAACATTGTTTGGGAAAACCTGCTGGATGATGAGGGTTATTTTTCGGTAACGGGCAACGTGATGAACGAAACCATCAACAACAGCATGTTTGCCAACCTGCGGGTAAAGGATGCCGTTATAGACCGTATGCGTGAGCGTACCGGCAACCGCCCCTCAACAGGGGCAGAACTGACAGGGGCAGTGATACATCTATTTTGGAAAAATGAAGATGCGGAAATATTCATAGACACATCTGGCGACTCACTGGCCAGACACGGCTATCGAAAAATACCCGGGCGTGCACCCATGCTTGAGGCATTGGCAAGTGCATGTATCTACGCAAGTAAATGGGACAAGCAAAGCCCCTTCATCAACCCCATGTGCGGCTCTGGTACATTGGCGATAGAAGCCGCACTGATAGCATCGGATACCATGCCGGGCTTATTTCGCACCAATTATGCTTTTATGCACCTGAAAGGCTACGATGAGGAAGTGTACCTGCAAGAGATGGAGAGGCTGGATAAGAAAATAAAAGAAGTAAAAGGGCTACAGATAATAGCAACGGACATCAGCACACAAGCCATAGCTAATGCGAAGAAAAATGCCATAGCAGCAGGTGTTGCAGATATGATACAGTTTGAAGTATGCGACTTTGCTGCAACAAAAGCGCCGCAGGATGCTGCCGGCATTATGATGATAAACCCCGAATATGGCGAGCGGCTTGGCGAATTGGAAGAACTGGAAGGAACATACAGCCAAATCGGCGATTTTATGAAGCAACAATGCAAAGGATATCATGGCTATGTATTTACAGGCAACATGGAGCTTGCTAAAAAAATTGGCCTGAAAGCCAAACGCAGAATAGAGTTTTACAACGCTACCATCGATTGCCGCTTGTTGGAATACGAACTGTATGCCGGTACGCGAAGAACTGATAAAGATACTAACGTCTGATGCCTTATATTTGTAATAACACAAAAAACAAAGAACTATGTCATTACTGAACGGCGGAAAGAATAATAACAAGAAAGGTAATAAAGGCGCAAAACCAGCAGCACCCGGCGCAAAAACATTCATAAAACCCGGCAAGACAGCCAACATCAGCAAAAAGCCCATTAAAACAGGTGGCACAAGGGGAAGTTAACAGAGTATCAATTTTGAAAAAAGTACTGGTAATAGGCAGGCACAGGAGTATGTTGGCATCTGTATTAGAGATGCTGCATAACAGTGGGTACGCTGCCTTCGGCACCACAACCGATGCGCAAGCTATCGAGATGTTTACTACATTATTGCCTGATGCTGTAGTTATAGGTGGTGGCGTAGAGTATGCAAGCAGGGTAATATTTCATAATCAATTTAAAGACAAAAAGCCCGATGTAGTGATAATAGACGCGCATCCAAACACGTTGGTACAAGAACTACATCAGGCATTTCACAAGTAACTACAATGGCTTTATTAAAGAGTATATCAACTCATCATAGTATTGGCCGTTATGAAAGATGTAGTCTTTAAAATATGCCTCACGAACAAAACCAGCCTTTTCTACTACTTTTATTGATGCCTCATTTTCGGGGCGTATGATGGCCTCAACAGAGTGCAGGTTCATAACATCAAAGCCGTAATCAATAGCAGCCAGAAAAGCTTCATAGAGAAACCCCTTACGGCGGTAATTATGATGCATTACATAGCCAATTTCTGCACGGTGGCTCTCTGGCCTGATATTCGGATAACCAATAACACCCATCATTGTATCCGAGCCCTTTTCTGTTACAGCCCAATTAATACGTTCATTACGCTCTGTAAAACCACGCATCATATTTATTACGCCCATAGCATCGTCAAGCGTTTTTGCAAGCGGACGTGGTATGTATTGCATAGTATCGGCATTGCTGCGTATCTCAAACATCTCCTGCACATCTGTATGTTCTACATTACGCAGTATCAATCTTTCCGTTTCTAAAACGGGAAATGGGTTGAAGTTTATATTCAACATAAAATATCTGTTTATGAAAATGATTAAATAATTAGAAAGCCCTGTATAACTAAGGCAAAAACGTACTGAAACTAACAACAACAGCAACAACATGGCATTGCAGAGAGCAATACTTGCGGTTGATAATTTTGCGGTGAACGTGCACCGCTGTAGACAGTTGTCGTTACATCGGTTTTCATTATTGTGTATTTACTTCTTACTAAGATAGGAAGAATGCTTGATATTATGCTTGCTTTTTAGGCGGCAATTCAAAAGCTTGAGCATCATGATCAAAGTTTCCTTTATGCTGGGCATCACAAAAGGTTTGTTTTTGGAAAGCAGTTGCAAAGACCAAGAATTTCTATACCCTCTATAAATAGATGTTACCATGTTGAATTACTATGATCAACCAGAAGTCTTTAATTGTTTTTTACAAGTCAATAATACTGATGTCAATATGTAATATTATATAAACCAAAGCCTTGTTAATAATTTTAAGCTATTTTCATATCCGCAAAACAATCGTACATCTACAATTAACAAGCGATAATGAAGAAATCATTATTTGTATGGTTTATCATATTACCTTTTATTGCCAATGCTAAATATCAGTTTATACTGAATAAAAAATATAAAGAACGTCATAAAGCCATCGACTCTTGTTTTTATTACAACACAAAACTCAGAAACGATAAGCTAGCTTTTTTCAAAGAGATAAAGACCCTTGAAGCCGAAGCAAATGCTGTCGGAGATAATGAACTTGTAGGCGAGGCAAGGTTATTGAGTATTGCATTCAATAGTGTTAGCGAACAAGGAGATTTTTCAAAAGTAGAAAAAGAGGTACGTGAATTATTGCAATATGCGCAACAATATGAACTGACACAGATAGAGATACGATGCAGGCAGTTTGCGGGAAGGTACTATATGGAAAAAGCAGGAAGGTATATCGAATCGATAGATGAATTCCTCAGCTCATACTATCTCATGCAGCATGTTAATGTAGAAGATTTCCCTACTAAAAAAGAACACTTGTACGAGGTAGCTAAAGCATACTACAATTTTGGTGATTTTGTAAGCGCTAAAAAGTATATGACAGAAGCCCAAAAAACGCCTACACCTGGCAATGCAAGAATGCAGGATGATAAGCATAAAATACGCACATACATCAACCTGGAAAATACATTAGGCCTTATCTACAGAAATGAGCAAAAATATGACTCAGCTATATACTGTTTTCAGAGGGTGTATAATTTGGCAGTGGCGCAACAAGATACTGCATGGATGGGTGGTGCAAAAGGAAATATCGGCATAACCCATTACCTGCAAAAGCAATATGACAAAGCCATTCCACTTTTAGAATACGATATTGTTTGCAGCATAAAATACGGAGAGTGGGATAATGCTGCCAACTCGCTGATAAAGCTCACAGATATACACCTGCAACTGCACAACATAGCGACTACCAAAATCTTGATAGACAGCTGTTTGCATTTAGTTCACAAAAAAGCTATAACTGAGCCAGACCAACACCTTCAATATCTCTACCCTATTATGGCAAAATATTATGATGCGGTCGGGAATGCACAGTTAGCCTATAGTTATATGGACTCTTCACGAACTGCAAAAGAGTACATGGATAAGAAAAAAGATGCGTTGGCATTGGCACATGAAGAAAACAGACTTCAATTATTAGCGCATCAGGCAGATCTTCAAAAGCATGAGGACGACAAACAATTTCAGTTACTGAGAAGAAATACCATTATCATAGCCGTCATACTACTTGCAGGGATTGCAATAGTATTCATAAATGGTCGTCGGAAATATTATATGCAAAAAACAAAGTTGGCTGAAGCTGAAAAGATGATGGCGGAAGAAGAGCTGAATAATGCCCAGACACAATTAGAAGATTTCAGAAAAAGGATACATGAAAAAAATGAATTGATTGAAAAAATAAAGTTAGAACTAGGAAATAATGAAGCCGGCGTTTCCGATAAAATACTGCAAACTAACAATGAGGTATTAACACAACTAATGCAATCTATATTGCTGACAGACGAACAGTGGGAACAATTCAGGGGCAATTTTGAAAAAGTACACAGTGGCTTCTTAATAAGGCTTAGGGAAAAACTACCTGACCTGACACCTGCTGAAACTCGTTACCTTGCCCTTGCAAAGCTTAAATTATCGAACAAAGAAATGGCTGCCATGCTTGGAGTAAGTATGCAAGGTGTAAGAAATTACCCTTACAGACTACGTAAAAAGTTCAATTTGCCAGAAGAAGGTGATATTGACGATCTAATAAATAAAATTTGAATACACTTATTGATTAAGTGTATTAAACATGTCATAATACAATCAATAACCGCACAAAACTAACGTTGCAATAGGTTTCCATACCAACAATTAAAAACAAGGCCCTCAAATGGATGGGTAACTTGCACCGCTGCAGCCTCTTTTTACTACATCGGTTTTCATTATTGTGTATTTACTTCTTACAAAGACAGGAAGGATGCTGATGTTATGCCTGTTTTTTAGGTGGCAAATCAAAAGCCTGAGCATCATGATCAAAGTTTCCTTTATGCGCACCATCACAAAAAGGTTTGTTTTTTGACAGCCCGCACCTGCAAAGACTAACTACCTCCCTGCCTTGTAGGCCATAGGTATTGCCTTCTTTATCTACTATTTCAAAATCGCCCTCAATTTTCAAAGAGCCATTATTATTAACCGTTATTTTTGTTGTTGCCATTTGTTATGCAATATAGACTACTAATGTATGAAAAATAGTAACGCCCCTTTGACAGGGGCGTTTGCCAGTCATTAATATCATTCATTATTTTTTCGACACTAATATTTCCCAACCACCATACGCACCACCGTTACCTGTAAGCTTACTTTTCACATAAAAAAACTACCCCAAACGGGGTAGTTACAGACTATAACAGGGGTAAACAAATACTAATTTCTTTTGTTGGGGTACATTATTCTATATTGACTTAGTTACGAATTTGCAATACAAAAACAATAAGA
>CALESY010000006.1 GCA_937919945.1 uncultured Chitinophagaceae bacterium
GGCGCTAAGCGTGTAGTAATATCTGCACCTGCTACGGGCGAATTGAAAACCGTTGCAGGCGCTAAGCGTGTAGTAATATCTGCACCTGCTACGGGCGAATTGAAAACCGTTGTATATAACGTAAACCACAACATACTGGATGGTAGCGAAACAGTTATAAGCTGTGCATCTTGCACTACCAACTGCCTTGCACCAATGGCTAAGGTACTGAACGACCAATACGGCATCGTTACAGGTATCATGACAACTATCCATGCTTATACCAACGACCAGAACACACTGGATGCGCCACACCCTAAGGGCGACCTTCGCCGTGCACGCGCAGCAGCGTCTAACATCGTACCCAACTCTACCGGTGCTGCCAAAGCAATCGGCCTTGTATTGCCTGAACTGAAAGGCAAACTGGACGGTAGCGCACAACGTGTACCAACCATCACAGGTTCGTTGACAGAACTGGTTGCTGTATTGAGCAAAAAAGTAACTGCTGAAGAAATAAACGCAGCTATGAAGGCAGCATCAAACGAGAGCTTTGGCTATACGGAAGATGAAATCGTATCGAGCGACATCATCGGTACTTCATTCGGTTCATTGTTCGATGGTACACAAACCAAAGTAATGACCGTAGGCGACCAACAACTGGTAAAAACCGTTAGCTGGTACGATAATGAAATGAGCTATGTATCTCAACTGGTTCGTACAGTGAAATACTTCGCTGGTTTGATTTCTAAATAATCTCACTAACAATAAGAAACGCTGTCCACATGGGCGGCGTTTCTCTTTTTTAAAAACAGCTTTACCATATGAGCACATTCAACAATCATAACTTCGCCGGGCAAAAAGCACTGATACGTGTTGACTTCAACGTACCTATTAAAGACGGCAGCATAACAGACGATACCCGCATACGTGCAGCCCTGCCTACCATCAAAAAAGTATTGGCAGATGGTGGTGCGGTAGTGCTGATGAGCCACTGGGGCCGTCCGCTGAAGGATATTGAAAAGAAACCACACCTTACACTGGCAGATTTTACACTGGCACCCGTTGCTGCACACCTTGCTACTTTGTTGGGTACAGATGTTCAGTTTGCTGCAGACTGCATAGGCGAAGATGCTGCTGCCAAAGCCAGCGCATTGCAGGCAGGACAAGTACTACTGCTCGAAAACCTGCGCTACTACAAGCAGGAAGAAAAAGGCGATAAGGAATTTGCAGAGAAACTGGCTAAGTATGGCGATGTATATGTAAATGATGCATTTGGTACGGCACACCGTGCACATGCTTCTACAGCTGTTATTGCCGACTACTTTGCTGCCGATAAAAAAATGTTCGGGCTGCTGATGGAAGGTGAAGTAGCTGCTGCTGAAAAAGTAATGAACGAAGCACAGCAACCATTTACTGCCATTATAGGTGGTGCAAAAGTGTCTGATAAAATACTGATAATAGAAAACCTGCTGGAGAAAGCGACAGACATCATCATAGGTGGTGGTATGGCATATACTTTCTTCAAAGCTATGGGTGGACAGATAGGCAACTCGCTGTGCGAAGACGACCGTCTGGAAACAGCTAAAGAACTGCTGGCAAAAGCAGAAGCCAAAGGCGTACAAATACACCTGCCGTCAGACAGTATATTGGCTGATAAATTTGCTGCGGATGCAAATACAGCATCTGCCGTAAATACAGAAATACCCGATGGCTGGATGGGATTGGATATAGGACAAATGGCATGCGATACGTTCAGCAAAGTAATACGTGAAAGCAAAACCATATTGTGGAACGGCCCGATGGGTGTGTTTGAAATGGAGAAGTTTCAGCACGGTACTAAGTGTGTAGCAGATGCTGTGAAGGCAGCTACTGCCAATGGTGCATTCAGCCTGGTAGGCGGTGGCGATAGTGTAGCTGCCGTCAACAAGTTTGGCTATACCAACGATGTTAGTTATGTATCAACAGGTGGTGGTGCCATGCTCGAATTTTTTGAAGGCAAACAACTACCTGGTATAGCTGCTATAAAGAATTAGTGTTTAGTAGAAAGTAATAAGTACAAAGCCCGCCGTTTGGTGGGCTTTTATTGTATTCTTAATGTTGGTGAATGTGCAAATAATTTGATGCTGTCATTACTTGCGTTTGCAAATATCACCGAAGCCCTTTGTAGATTACTATTATCAGATAATATTTCAATCCTGATAAATGTTTCATTCTTTTTGTCTGCATATTCTGTAGAACCATACGCATCACCTGTAATATCATCTTCATCTACCTCACTGGCAAGAAAGAACATAGGTGTTAAAACTCCATTGCCTTTTTTGTAAATGGTAGTTCCTTTTCCTGCATCCATTATTGAAAAACTATAGGATATTGTTGTGTAGTTTATTCTATTTAGTATCAAAGTAGATGTATATCCACCTTTTCCACCCTTAAAAATTAATTGCTTTTGCAGAGGTATATCTTGCGGAAAGCGTACAGTGTCATTATCCACTATTATATAACTATCAATAATGGCCTGCAAACCATTATAACTTGATATTTCTGAAACAAACATTGAATCATATTGGGTTATATCACCTATTACTTTATCATTTTTATAGCGTGGTAATTCCTTTGTGTTATTGTCAGACTCTATTGAAGTGTTACAACTAATAAGCAAGAAAAATATTAAGAGATATACGAACTGATTTGTATTGGGCATTGTTATGCGTTTATTCAAATGTAATCCAATGTCCCTTGTAGTTCAAAAATCTTCTATTAGGTATCCGCTATGTAACTTAAACACCTGTTGTTCTGTAGGAACGAAATCTTTGTAACCATCACATTGCACATCCTTAACGTGGGATTACACTAAGCGTTATGTTCAACTTGTTTATCGGGAGCTTCATGTCTGATGCGCTACATGTAGAACACTATATCATATCAAACAACGCTGATCAGTCTAAGTGAGTAATAACTTAGTACTACCTGATACCTCTCGCATTCAACGCCTGTTGGTAGCGTTTGGCATTTTGCAGGTGGTCTGTAAGGTTGGTAGCAAAGTTGCTGTAGCCGCTAAAATCTTCGCGGGCGCAGAAGTACAGGTATTTAGTATCTGATGCGTTCAGTACAGCGTCAATGGTTTTTTTAGATGGGGTACAGATAGGGCCGGGGGGCAGGCCTTTGTTTGTATAAGTGTTGTAGGGAGATACCACAGTCAGGTGGGCACCCGTTACGCGGCGTATGCTGAAATCGCCTATGGCAAACTTTACTGTAGGGTCGGCTTGCAGGGGCATACTTATCTTCATCCTGTTGATATACACACTGGCTATCTTGCCCTTGTCGTCGGGCATATTGGTTTCTTCTTCTACAATAGATGCCATGATGATAACCTCATTAGGTGTCAGGTTTTTGGCAGTGGCTTTGCGTTGGCGTTCATCGTTCCAGTAGCGGTGGTAGTTGGCGGCTATTTTGTTCAATACTTTAGTAGCCGTTGTGTTCCAATAAAACTCGTAGGTATCGGGTAGTATCAGGCACATGGCGGTGTTGGTGTCTGCACCGTGTGTGTTGGTGTACGCAGTATCGTCCAGCAGGTACAAAATACTATCTGCTTTTACCTCCAGGTTAGCAGCTACAAAATCGGCAAAATCTTGTTTAGTCCGTAGCTTGTTGATGACCAGTTTTACGGGCTCTTGCCTGCCTGCCCGCAGCATACGCACCAGTTTGTAGTTGCCCATGCCACGGCTTATTTTATACCTGCCCGCTTTTACCTTAGCAGGGTAGCCTGCCATCTTTGCCACCATATGGAAGCTCGTATAGTTTACAAGCATGTCTTCCCGTTTCAGGATGGCTTGTACGGTATCGTAGGTAGCACCAGTGGGTATGTACAGGTACTGTACAGGGCGTGTACTGTTGTTGCCAAACAACTGCCACACAGCCACCAGTGCAAGCACTAATAAGCCAAGCAGCACAATGTATATACCACGCCTTGTTTTCATACAAAAAGAAATACCTGCTCAATATTACAGAGCAGGTACGGTATTGTAAAATGATTTATTGTTTAAATTATTTCTTAGCAGGTGCTTTTTGGCTGGTACCTTGTTTTTTAGCGTCTTTTATTTCTTTAGGTGTTTCGTACATGGTAACAGCTATCAGGCACAGCGCCGCAATAATAGCCATAGAACCCCATGTGCCTTTTTCCATCACATCGGTAGATTGTTTAACACCCATTACCTGATTGCCGAGGCTGCCGAAGTTGCCTGCCAAGCCACCACCTTTAGGGTTTTGGATAAGCACAAAAAATGCCAGTACTACACAAGCCAGTATTATCAGTATCGTTACAAATGCTATCATGATTGTTTTTCCTTTAAAAGAACCTCAATTTTGCGGGCAAAGTAAGCCTTTTTTTGCGGATTGCGCAAACTTAATTTGCGGTACATTTCTATTGCCTTGTCGTATTTGCCCTGCATGGCGTGTATTTCGGCAAGGCTTTCGCTGGCAAGGTCGTCTTCTTTGGTTATAGAGTTCACCGCCATTTCAAACACTTTTTCGGGTATTTCCTCGTTTTCTTCTTCCAGTGCGGCAGCCAGCTTTTCTTTTTGCCACATGGTTTTCACGGCTTTCTGTCCCTCTACCTCTTCCTGTTCCTGTTCTTTGCGTTTTTTGAAGTACACCAACCATTCAGAGAAGCTCATCACCACCATCAGCGATTTTGCCTCTTCGGCAGGGCTCATTTCTTTGCCCGGCAGGTCTGTAGGCAGGTCGCTGGATACCTGCATACCCTGATGCAGGAAATAGTCTTCAGTATATACAGGCAGTATAAAAGATTCGTCTGTTTCGGGCTGATAATTATCTTCTTCTACACTGGTTTTCTTTTGGGTATAGAGTGGTTGTGGGGCAGGTTGTATAAATGCTTCGGTTTCTGCTACGGGTTCTTCTGCTATTACCGTGATTGCTTCCTCTTCTTCTACCAGTGTTATGATAGGTTCTTCTGCAGGCAGGTCTTCGGTACTTGTTTGCTCTGTTACAAGCTCAGCCGTAGCTTCTTCTGCAACGGGCAGGGTAGTAGCTGCTGTGTTTGATGCAGGCACAGATACATCATTGCCATTCATAGCTGTAGCCAGAAACTGACAATACATCAACCAGTTGCTCATGTACAACTGCATGGCCGACATCATCGGGTTATTGTACGGTTCTTTCTTATGTTTATTAGCCGCATCCATATATCTGGCAGGTACAAAGTAAGGATAAGTTTCTATCAAAGCCGCTATGCTTTCGGCATCCGTATCCGAAATGTTTTGCGGCTCTGCCAGCACCTGCGATATATATTGTATGGAAGAAGATGTAATCATGTCTTAGCGTAAAACTACTACCAATTTACAAATGCTTTATTAAAAATATCATCCGCCAGCTGATTTCCTATTTTTTCTATCAATGCTGTTTCTACAGATTGTACAGTCTGGTTGGCAGGAAAATCCTCGAAACGGGTAAAAGTCTGTGTAAAATCACCCTTCTCGTTCAGCCTGTTTTTAAACACAACAGATACAGAAATGGTGAGCCTGTTTTGGCTTGCCTGTTGTGTATTGGTAACGCCCGATACGGTAACCTCGTATGCGGTAATAGTGCCTGTCATATCATAATCGGCCTTGTCGGTATTAACGGGTGTAAGGCCTGTTTGCGATAGTATGCGGGTGCGTATTTTGGCAGTAAGGCTTGGGCTGACGGTAGGCACAACGTTGCGTGCACGGTTATCTAAAGTATGTATGTTGATGGTTTTACCCTCTACGGTAGCACCTGTAAAGCTATACACGCCACAACCACTGCATAGCAACAGGACAGGGAGTAAGAGCATTAAAAAACTACGCTTAATAGCCACCATGTAAAATTAATCTTTGATGTCGTATTCTTTTATCTTTCTGTAAAGGGTACGTTCAGATATACCCAGTTCGTTAGCGGCATCGCGGCGGCGGCCTTTGTGTTTTTTCAGCGACTTAACGATGAATTCTTTTTCCCTGTCTGCCAACATCAACGACTCTTCTACTTCCTCATGATGGTCAACCGTAGAGTTGTTAGCAGGTTGGTGCAGTACGATGGGTGTACCTACGGGGGTAACAATGCTATCGGCAGCAGGCATATTGTATGCAGGCATTACGGGTGCAGCATCTGGCATGGTAACGGGCGAAAAGCTACCTGACGAATGTCCCAGTTCGTACAACATCTGTTTTATTTCGGTCATGTCTTTCTTTAACTCGAAAAACAGTTTGTATAGTATGTCGCGCTCGGTAGTATTAAAATCGTTTGAGGTATGTGCCTGAGGGCTGGGGATGGGTACGCCAGCAGGTTGCAGCAATGCCAGCCCACGGTTGCCTGTAGCAACGGGTAGAAATTTCTGCAGTGCTTCTGCAGTTAATACTTTCTCCGTACTCAATACAGAAATCTGCTCGGCTATGTTTTTCAACTCACGCACATTGCCCGGCCAAGGGTAATTCATCAGTACTTGTTGCGCGTTAGCATCAAGCTGTACAGATTGTGTTTTGTATCGTTCTGCAAAATCGCTGGTAAACTTGCGAAACAGCAAGGGTATATCTTCTTTCCTATCTCTCAATGCAGGTACGCGGATGGGTACAGTACTGAGGCGGTAATACAAATCTTCGCGAAACTTACCGTTTTGTGCATGTTCCAGCAAATCGCGGTTGGTAGCAGCTATCACACGTACATCCGTCTTCTGCACTTTCGATGAACCAACACGTATAAACTCTCCGCTCTCCAATACACGCAACAGGCGAGCCTGTGTACCCAATGGCATTTCACCTATTTCATCCAAAAATATCGTACCACCGTTAACCGTTTCAAAATAGCCTTTACGAGCATCAACGGCACCGGTAAACGAACCTTTTTCGTGGCCGAAGAGTTCGCTATCAATAGTACCCTCCGGTATAGCACCGCAGTTTACAGCGATGAAAGGGTTGTGTTTGCGCGATGACAGCGCATGTATGATATTGGAAAACGCCTCTTTACCTACACCGCTTTCACCAGCTATCAGCACCGATAAATCGGTAGCAGCTACCTGCACGGCAGTATCGAGGGCATGGTTCAGGGCAGGCGTATTGCCGATGATGCCAAACCTGTTTTTTATGTTTTGGTTATCCATTGTGTCAAGTCAAAAGTCAAAAGCCAAAAGTCAAAAAATGTGTTTTTTTGAATTTTCACTTTTGAATTAATCAATTATTTCTCCAATCAACGTAGCGGATGTCGCTGTGTTGATTCGTACGTTTACATAATCACCTTTTTGCAGTTGGTAATTGTCTTTGGGGAATACTACCATTTTGTTTTGCGTGTTGCGCCCGCACCAGTCTGCATCGCTTCGTTTGCTATCGCCCTCTATCAGCACTTTGAATGTTTTGCCGATGTCGTTCTGATAGCTCTCACGTGAGTGTTTGTTTTGCAGTTTGATGATTTCTTCGAGCCTGCGTTTTTTTACATCTTCAGGTACATCATCTTCATAGCGGCGGGCTGCCAGTGTACCGGGGCGTTCGCTGTAAGAGAACATATACGCCATATCAAACCTGCATATTTCCATCAGGCTGAGTGTGTCTTGGTGTTCTTCTTCTGTTTCGCTGCAAAAACCACTGATTACGTCAGTACTCAAACCGCAATCGGGCATTATCTCGCGTATGCGCTTCACTTTTGCCAGATACCACTCGCGTGTATAAGTACGGTTCATGTGCTGCAGTATGCGGGTATTGCCGCTTTGTACGGGCAGGTGTATGTATTCACAAATATTATCGTACCGTGCCATGGTATGCAGCACATCGTCTGTAATGTCTTTAGGGTGAGAGGTGCTGAAACGTATGCGGAGTAGGGGTGAGATTAGGGCAACTTGTTCTAACAACTTATCGAAAGTAACTTCTTCACCAGACGGGGTAGTGTGATAATAACTATCCACATTCTGCCCTAAAAGTGTAACCTCTCTGAAACCACGATTGAATAAATCCTGACACTCTGCTACGATGCTCAGGTTATCTCTGCTACGTTCACGGCCACGTGTGAATGGCACTACACAAAACGTACACATATTATTGCACCCACGCATGATGCTGACAAATGCTGTAACACCATTGCTATCCAAACGCACGGGCGATATATCGGCATACGTTTCCTCACGGCTCAGTAATACATTTACTGTTTTTTGTCCACCCTCTGCTTCGGTTATCAGGCCGGGCAGGCTACGGTAAGCATCCGGCCCTACTACTATATCCACCAGTTTTTCTTCTTCCAGAAACTTGGCTTTCAGGCGTTCTGCCATACAACCGAGCACACCTATCAGCATACCCGGCTTTTCGTCTTTTATCTTTTTGAAAGTTTGCAGACGGTTGCGTACAGTTTGCTCTGCCTTCTCTCGTATAGAGCAGGTGTTGATGAACACCAGGTTGGCCTCGTCTATATTGCGGGTAGCACCAAAGCCTTCTTCGTGCAGGATGGATGCTACAATCTCGCTATCGCTGAAGTTCATCTGGCAGCCATAGCTTTCTATATAGAATTTCTTGTTATATCCATTCGGGTCTTCGGCAAACGGGGCGAATGCCTCACCTTGCCTGTTTTCTTCAATTACCTTGTGCAGAATCTCTGCCATATTTTCAGTTTCGGTTTGTGCAAAGGTAATATAAAGGCAGTTATGGGTATGCTAAACAGGGGTTAAAAATGTTGATAGGCTTATAATATAAACAACAAAGCCATCCCGTATAGAGATGGCTTTGTATATGAAGTTTGTTTAATGATTAATTAAACTCGCTGTCAGGTATGTTTTTGTTTATTTCTACGGTTTCTACTTTGCCGGGTATTACCATACCATTGGCATCCAATTTTACACTATATGGTATTTTATAACCATTACCGCCCGGTACTTCTTTATAGTCGCCGTATTCCATTGATTGGCTACCTTGTTCGCTGGTTTCTACTTTCTTCAGCAACAGGCCAGATGCTACATCATAGTATTCCATCTTTTTATCACCTTTTGCATTCACAGCCTCTACTACATATGCATCTGCCGCGCCTACTTTATCCATGCCTTTTACGCTACGTTTCAGGCCATATTGTTGCGGGTGCAGTTCAGCAGCAATGTCAGCTTGCTCTTTCATATCTGCAGCTTCATCACCCTCTATGTTTTGCTTTTGTCCGCCAGCTTCCATATAACCTTTAGTGCCATCAAATACTTGCTTTTGCTGCACCATACCCATTACAGATACTTCAGACTTCAGTTTATTGCCCGCTTTTTTCATTTCTAATATTGAAATTGGCAATTCTTGTCCTTGCATGCTGAGTGTACCTTTTGTTACTGTCTTGATATCCTTAATGCTGGTGATAGCTTTTTCACCACCAATAGCGTTTACATATTTTTTCAGGATGTCGTCGGCAGTAATGCTGGCAGGAGCAGCTTTTGTTTCAGCAGCTTTCAGCGGGTTGCCGTAGTTGTCGTAATAATCCAGTTTGCCATCGCTGTCAAAACGTACCAACGATTTATCAACATCACCTTTTGCACCTACCACTACTATGTGCGCATTGCTGGCAGTGATGTATTTGCGGGCTACTGTCTGTATGTCATCTGCCGTAACCGCATTCAGGTTCTTCAGATAGTTCTGGTAGTAGTCTTTCGGCATTTTATAACGCTCAATATTGATAGCGTACTGTGCGATGGTTTGTGCATTTTCTAAACCTATTGCAAAGCTACCAGACAGGTAGTTGAGGTGGTTTTGTAATTCTTCTGCACCTACTTTTTCGTTTTGCAGGCGGTTCATCTCTGCCAGTATTTCTGCAACCGCGCTATCGCTTACCGCATTGCGGCATTTTGCATAAGCTGTGAAGTTGCCTTTCAGGTCATCTTGAGAGATAGAAGAATAAGAACCGTACGTCCATGCGTGTTTCTCGCGCAGATTCAGGAATAAACGACCGTTAGAACCACCACCCAGTATTGAGTTAGCTACACGTGTTTTGATAACATCGGGTACGCCGGGTTGCAAATCTATCGGGTAAGTAACATTGATAACACTCTGAACAGCAGCATCGCGTGGTACGAAGGCTACATTGGTTTTAGCAGGTGCAGTAGGGTTGCTGTAAGTAGCAACAGGTACTTCTGCCTTCTGCCATTTGCCAAAGTGTTTTTCAATCAGTTCTTTTGCTTCGCCAACGGTTATGTCGCCAATAACAGCCATGTATGCTACGTTGGGGCGGAAGTAAGTGCTGTAAAATTTCTTACAATCGTCCAGCGTTACTTTAGCGGCTGTTGCGTCTGTTACTATCTCGCCATAAGGGTGTTGCTTGCCAAAGTTGAGCGATGCACTCACATTATTCAGCATATCATCTGGCTCATTCTTGTTTGCTTCGAGGCCGGAAAGGGTACGTTTTTTGATTTTATCCAGTTCGTCTTGTTTGAAATCTGAATTGACTGTCATATCTGCCATCAACTCCATGATTCTGCCTACGTGCTTTTTCAATCCTGAAGCATAGACGCTGCTGCTTGATGCGTTGATATTAGCGCCAATGTAGTCTATTTCTTTAGCCAGTTGCTCGTTGCTGCGTGTTTTAGTACCGCTTGTCAGCAATTCGCCTACCATGCCGCTATAGCCTGCTTTATCCCCTTCCAATGCAGGGTCAATATCCAGTTGTATGCTGATGCTCACAACAGGTAGCTTGTGTTTTTCTACCACGAAAACACGTAAGCCATTTGCCAGCGTAAAGCTTTGGGGTTCGCCCAGTTTTACTTCCGGTGCCGGTCCGGGTTTCGGACGTATGCTGCGGTCTAATTTCTGTGCAGATACACTCAGTGCTACTGCCAGCGATAATATAGATAATGTTAACTTTTTCATTTTATAATACAGTTGAAGCTTGTTGTTTAGAAAAATGGATTATCCTTTCTTTTGTTGCGATTTAGGTAAGTAATGTACTATCAGCCTGTTTTCTTTGGTAAAGTATTTGTTCGCAACACGCTTCAGGTCTTCTTTAGTTATTTTAGTATAATTTTTCAACTCGGTGTTGATGAGGTCTGCATTACGGAAGTAAGTGTAATAAGTAGCCAGATTTTCAGCGATACCTGCCACACGCTGGTTTTGAGAAACGAAATCATTCTCAGCCTGGTTCATCAGCTTTTGGTATTCTTCATCAGATATCAATGCTGTTTTTACTTTCTCTACTTCTGCAATCATTGACTTTTCCAGTTCTTCCGGTTTAACACCTGCATTTGTTATACCGTACATGAAGGCAACACCCGGATCTTCGTTAGGTATCATAAACGCACCTACTGCCAAACCTTTTTGTTGATTTTCCACTATCTCTTTCTGGAAACGAGAGCTTTTACCTTGCGACAGCATTTGTGTCAACAGTTGCATTGCATACCAATCTTCTGTACCCATTTTAGGTGTGTGGTACGCTACGATAGTTGCTGGTAACTGTACATTGTCAAAAAACTCAACACGCTTTTCTGCTGTTTGAGCAGGCTCTACTTCTGTAGGGCGTGGTATAGCTTTTGTTCCTTTAGGTATTTCGCCAAAGTATTTGATAATCAGCTCCTTAGTCTTAGCTACATCAAGGTCGCCTGCAATAGACAATACAGCATTGTTAGGTACATAGAATGTTTTGTAGAAGTCCATAAATTCTTCCAGCTTGGCTTGGTCTATGTACTGCTCTTTACCTATCGGGCTCCAGCGGTATGGGTGCTTTGTGTATGCATTTTCGTACACACAGTTGAGCAACTGGCCATATGGCGTATTGTCATAACGTTGTTTCTTTTCTTCTTTCACTACTTTACGTTGTGTTTCCACACCCACCATATCAATCTTTGCCTGGAACATACGCTCACTTTCCATCCACAGCGCCAACTCTAATTGATTAGATGGCAATACCTCGTAATAATAAGTACGGTCTTGAGACGTGTTGGCGTTTAGCTGTCCACCGGCTGCCTGTACCATTTTCATATACTCACCACGGCCAATGTTAGTGCTACCCTCAAACAGCAGGTGCTCGAAGAAGTGAGCGAAACCTGTACGCTGCGGGTCTTCGTTTTTAGAACCTACGTGATACATAACCGATACGCACACAATAGGCGTAGCGTGGTCTTCGTGCAGGATGACATGCAGCCCGTTGGGCAGGTCGAACTCGGTAAACTTGATGTTTCCTTCTGCTTTTGCTGTGTTAGCGAGCAACGATGCTCCCAACATCATGGCATAGAAAGCTTTGCGCTTCATAATTAAAAAGATTTGCCGCAAAAATAACTGATTGAATGGTATTACAAGATGTTAATTAACTGTAATGCATATAATTTCCCCCGAAATATCACCCGCAGAGCAGATATTTGCGGCTAAATAAGACATAGATATGATTAATACGGTGTTGTTTGACATGGATGGGTTATTGTTTGATACCGAGCCGCTCTGGGGTGTGAGTATGCTGCGTGTAGCACAGCAGCATGGCATACCTGTAACCAAAGAACGCTTTAAAGACACCCGTGGTTTTCATATATACGAGGTAACGGCATATTGGGCGGTAAAATACCCCTGGCAAGGAAAGTCATCGGAAGAAGTAGCGGAAGAAATACTGGACGACATCATAGCCCTGACCATAGAGCGGGGGAGTGTGATGCCCGGTGTACTGAATGCATTGGAACTGCTGAAAACAAACGGCAATAAAATTGGCTTGGCATCATCATCGCCTATACGCATGATAAATGCATTGGTAGAACATTTTGGCATCAAGCATTATTTCGACTGCATCACATCTGCCGACGAGGTGGAACTTGGTAAGCCGCACCCTGCAGTGTTTCTGCACTGTGCCAATCAGCTTGGTGCATTGCCTCTGCAATGTCTGGTACTGGAAGATTCCATCAACGGTGTAATAGCCGGCAAAGCAGCCCGCATGAAAGTAATAGCCATACCCGAACCTGCCCACTACGACGATGCCCGCTTTGCTGTAGCAGATGCTAAGCTGCGGAGTATGGAAGAATTTGGGTTGGAATTATTAAGGTCGGTTTAATTGCCGTATTCTTTTTCTACTACTAAACCATCGCTCTGCCAATAACAGTAACAGTATGATGTTGATAGCAATAATGTATAGGCTGATGTTTTTAGGCAGGCCGATGTTTTTGAGTGATATGGTATAGTTAGGTACAGGTTTGGCAGTAGTAAAGACGATGTATATAGATACAAGCATACACAATACTAATATTGCTGCAATAGTTTTTATCACCAATGGGTTGATGTAATGTTTGGTAACACGCGCTACTTCCAATCCTTCGATGCTGTCCATCACGTTTTTAGTAAACCGCATAGAAGGTTGCTCCGCTTCCAGCGATTTCATCAAATCATTATATGTTTTATCGTCCTGTTTCATTTCGGTTGATAATTAAAATTACATCAATTGCGGTATAATAAAGTCTTTTCATACCCGTATGTTCGCTCTACAATCTCTTTCAGTTTTTGCCTTGCACGGTGCAGCTTTACTTTTGCATTATTTGTTTCTATTTGCATAATAGCAGCCGTTTCCTCTATTGATTGCTCTGCCAGATAGAATAAAGTTATGATTTCTGCATCGTCAGGTGGCAGGCGTTTGATGCATTCATTTACGGCAGTGCGTAACGAGTTGTATTGCGGGTGTTGTGTACTTGCCTTGCCATCTGCATAAACAGCCATTACATTTTCTTCCGCAAAAACAGTACTAACCCTCGTTTTGCGAAGATGCGACAGTGCAGTTGTATGAGCTATAGTATATAACCAGGTGCTGAATTTACTATTGCCCTTAAATCCTGCCAAAGACAAGTATGCTTTTACAAATACTTCCTGCGATACGTCTTCTGCTTCTTCCCGTTGCGGTATCAGCCGGTGAATGATGGTAAATACAAAAGATTGGTATCGCTCAACCAATATTGCATAGGCAGTTTTGTTGCCTTGCAATACCGACTGTACGACATCAGTATCCTGTATTTGTTGCATAGTATGTGTATAAGACGCAATAAAAGGATGTAAGGTTACAGAAAATATTTTCAGCTATTTTGTAACCTTAGCAGGCATAGCTGCGTCATAGATACATCAACAAATTAATAACTTTTAAAAACAGCATATGGAAGCAACTGAAGCAATGGTACCTATCGTATTGTTTATTAGCATGGCAATAACACTGTTTGGTATTGCATATATGCGCAACAAAGAAAATATGGCTTTGATAGAGCGTGGTATCAACCCAAGAGAGGGTTTCAGGAAATTCGGCTCGCTTACATATTTAAAATACGGACTACTGATGGTAGGCGTAGGTGTAGGCTTATTAATGGCTTATTTCATTGATAATGCAATGCCCCCCGTGCGTTTCCCGAGCGACCCTGACCGTCCTGCTTTGTATTTTTCTTTGATAGGCATTTGTGGTGGTATAGGATTGGTTATTTCTTATTTCATTGAGAAGAAAGAGATGAGTAAACACACAAATAAACATGAATAGATAATAGCCCCTTTGTCGGGGCTGTTTTATTCTTTCTTCAACCACTCATCTGTAAAATGCCTGTTGCCCTTTTCTTCGCTGAATTTTTTATCGTTGTATTCTTTTGATTGGTTGCGTGGTATAGACAGGCTGCTCCAACCATTATTTTTATACATCTTGGCTATATATACTATTTGCCCTACGTGATAAGAATAATGTGCTATCTGTCTGTTAATGGCTTCGAGTATAGTATGCCCCTCATTACGAATGTAGATGATGCGTTCAAGGTCGTTGTCAGTTATGCTGTTAAGCACATTGAATAAACATTGCCATCCTTCTTCCCATTTTTGCATGAGTGCTTCGCGTGTGTTGATGTCATTCTCAAATTCAGCATCACGTTGCCGCCATGGTTTTTCACCATCTGTTGTAAGGAAATCCGTCCAGCGGCTGAGCATATTACCCCACAAGTGTTTTACAATAATTGCTACACTGTTACTTTCCTCATTGGGCATGATGAACAATTGCTCGTCCGTTATCTGTTGTATAGCTTCCTCGCCCAGTTTTTTGTACATCCGGAATTGCCTGTCTGCACTTTTTAGATATTGAATAGCCATAGTATATTTAATTGCAAGGATTATTACTATCTCCGTATATGTTAGGGCGCATTATTTCCATCAACCTTTCGGGTACAGCCGGTGCTTTGAAGCCGAATCGCTCATACAGCCCATGCGCATCAACTGTAGCCAGTGTCAGCCGGCGCAGTTTCTTCACCCAGTCCAGATTCATTAATACTTCCATCATCTTTTTACTAAGCCCATGGCCACGGTGCGCTTCTTCTACATACACATCTGCCAGGTATGCAAATATTGCATAGTCTGTTACAAAACGTGCATAGCCTACCTGCCTGCCATCTTTCAACACACCAATACAATAAGAATTATCAAATGCAGTCTTCACTACATCAAATGGTATCTTCTTACACCAATACGCTTCTGTTGACAGCCATTGATGCACATCGTTGATGTTCATGAGTTGCTTATCGGTCGTAATCGTATATCCGTTGTAGCTGATAGTTATGGGTTGCATATTGTTATATTATATAGTTCCATTGATAGTTGTCGGGTGCTATACCTTTTCTTATATCATACAATGCACGTTGCAGTTTGTACATGGTTGCATCACCGGCAATATAGCAATTGTAATCTTTGCCTTGTATCGCAATGATTTCTATAGGTGCAATAACAGCAGCAGTGCCAGCGCCAAATGCTTCTACACGCTTGCCCGCTGCTAAGGCCTGCTGTATTTCTTTATAGCTTACTGGTTGTACATCGGTTGGTATGCCTAGTTCTTTAGCCAGTGTGAGTAACGAATCGCGGGTAACACCATCCAGTATAGTACCCGATAATGGAGGCGTGATGAGTGTACCATCGATAACAAACATGAGGTTCATTGTACCCGATTCTTCAATCATTTCGTGCGTGCTGCTGTCTGTCCATATTACCTGATCGTAGCCAGCATCGCGTGCCAGTTTGGTAGGGTAGAAAGCACCCCCGTAATTACCACCACATTTGGCAAAGCCTGTACCACCTTCTGCTGCACGAGAATAGGTTTCTTCAACTCTCACTTTCAGTGGTTGTGCGTAGTATTGATAGGCAGGCGTACATACAATCATAAACAAATATTCGTCTGCTACTTTTACGCCCAGTCTTTCTTCAGAGGCTATTACAAACGGGCGCAAGTATAGCGAACCGTGTTCTGTATCGGGTACCCAACCGGAGTCGAGTTGTACCAGTTGATGTAATGCTTCTGTAAACAAGCCTTTTGGTACAACAGGCATGCACATACGCTCCAACGATTTATTGAAACGCTCATAATGCTTATCAATACGAAAGATATTGATATGCCCGTCATTCATCAGAAATGCTTTCATGCCCTCAAACACCGTTTGCCCGTAGTGCAGGCATAAAGCAAAGGGGCTCATACTGAGATTAGCGAATGGTATGATGCGGCTGTTGTGCCACTCACCACCTTTGTATTCGGCAACAAACATATGCTCTGTTGGTTGCACGCCAAAAGGTATTGTGCTGGTATCTTTTACCGTTCTTTCTGCCTGTGGCGAAATTGAAATAGCATATTCCATAACTATAGTTTTTTATTCCACTTCCGGAATGGTTAATAATGCAGCTTTTTCAGCAGCGGTTTGTTTATGTTTACGACGATAGCCGTAGTTTACTATATATACACCACCTGCAATGGTTGCAAATGCCAATGCGGTGTACCAGGTCAGTTGCTCGTTGAGCACAAAATAACCCAGCACCACGGCTACTAAAGGATTGACGTATGCATAGAGTGTTGTAATACCTACAGGCAATTCTTTCAGCGCGTACATATATAAGGTATATGCCAGTACCGAACCGAAGATGACCAGATAAGCAAGGTTCCAGATCACTTTGGGTTGAAATAAATCTACATGGCTGTAATCATCTGCTAAGAGGCTGAACAAGAACAGGCCTACACACCCGAATAATAACTGTAGCCCGGAATTAAATATGGGATTGGTAGTAGATACGTGTTTTTTATTGATTACACTACCAAACGACCAACATGTTGTGGCAATGAATGTAGCTAAGATGCCCAAGATATAATTACTGTCTCCAATAACTGTGAAGTTGTCTTTAAATATCAAGGCAATGCCTGCAAAGCCGGTGAGCATACCAAGTATTATCAGTCCGTTGATACGCTCTTTAGTGAGGGCGATATTGATGAGTACAGCGTTTAGTGGCATCAGCCCGCATATGAGTGCTGCCACACCACTCGGAATGAAACGCACACCCCACATTACAAAACCATTGCCTATAGTGATAAGCAGGAAACCCACTTTTGCCTGATGCAGTATGTTCTTTCTGCTGAGGTCGGCTTTTTTGTTGATGAATAATGCGATGGCTATGATAATAAGCCCTGCTATTACCTGCCTGAGCGCGGCAAAAAGAAACGAGGGAAATACCTGTACCACAATGCGCGCCGATAGATAGGTTGTACCCCAGATGATACAGATATAGATGAGCGCGAGTATTGCTTTTGTATGCTTTGACATGTGTGCCTGAGTTAGATAATTGCAAAACAACACTGCAAAAATCTGCAGATATTTTGAAACAAAACAGATACAATTTTTGTAATTTCGACCAGAACAGTTTGTTTTAACAAAACAGTACAATGAAAAAAACTACCAAAGCCAAAGACGGACATTTATACCTGCATATAGCAGATAGTATAGAGCAGCAGATAATGGACAGGGTACTGAATATAGGCGATAAGCTGCCATCTGTTAGGGGATTGAGCGAGCAGCAGGAAGTGAGTATGAGTACTGTATTGCAAGCCTATTATCATTTGGAGGGTAAAGGGCTGATAGAGTCGAGGCCGCAAAGTGGTTATTATGTAAGATACAATCCGTCAAGGTTCTTATTGTCTTTAGAAAAGAGCAACCCATCGCTTACGGCTAAAAACAAAAATGTAGAAGCTATCATATCTGAAGTGTACGACGATTTTGTGATGCCGGGCATAATGAAATTCTCTCTCAGTGTACCTGCCCCCGAATTACTACCACTACCTAAACTAAACAAGGCGATGGCACAGGCATTGAGAGACCTGCCCGATAACGGAACATCATATGAATCTATACAAGGTAACAGCTTGCTGTGTACACAAATAGCACGATGGACCCGCCAATGGGATAGTGGCTTGAAAGCCGATGATATTGTAACCACTGCCGGCTGTATGAATGCCATATCTTACTGCCTGATGGCCATAACAAAGCCCGGCGACACGATAGCGGTAGAAAGCCCGGTATATTTTGGTACACTTCGCTTTGCGCAAAGCATAGGGCTGAAGGTTGTGGAGCTGCCCACACACCCCGACACAGGCGTTGACCCGGATGATGTAAAACAGGCATTGCAGAAGCATCATATAAAAGCATGTTTTTTTGTTACGAACTTCAGCAATCCGTTAGGCTACACCATGCCCGATGAACAGAAAGAAGCCCTTGTGAAACTGCTTAGTAAACATGGCGTACCACTGATAGAAGACGATTTGTATGGCGATGTGTATTTTGGTAAAAACCGCCCGCGCTCTTGCAAAAGTTTTGATAAGGAAGGGAATGTACTATGGTGCAGCTCTGTATCTAAAACACTGGCACCTGGTTACAGAGTGGGTTGGGTAGCACCCGGCAAGTATATGGAGAAGGTAAAGCGCCTGAAGCTATATCATAGCATTACCAGTGCTACGGCACAGCAGGCTGCCATTGCCAACTTTCTTGTTACGGGCAGGTACGAGTATCACCTGCGCAAGCTACGGCAGACACTCCATGCCAATAGCCTGCAATTCAGCCGGGCTATCGACGAATATTTTCCGAACGGTACAAAGATGAGTAACCCTAAAGGTGGCTTTATACAATGGCTGGAACTGGATAAACGTATTGATACTTACGAACTGTACAGAGAAGCCATGCTACATAAAATAAGCATAGCACCGGGCAGTATGTTTACCCTACAAGACCGCTACCGAAATTGCCTGCGCCTGAGCTATGGTATGCAATGGACACCACAGGTAGAGCGCGGATTAAAGAAACTGGGTGGATTAGTGCATCAGTTGGGCGGGTGATAGTTTGATATGCTAAACAACCTAAGAGCGTAAAACCATTTTACTGTTCCGTTCCGCGGAACGGAACACTTCTATTTTTAAAATGCACTAATTGAGGGTTAATAATTAGTAAGGGGTGTTATACAATATTTTTTGAATGGTGAAGCAACCCGTCATTTCGAACAAAGCGTAATGCAATGAAGCGGAGAGAGAAATCTCCTGAAAATTAGTTATGAAGTCAATATAACGTATGCGTTAAGTCATTCCAATCAGGATTTAAACTGCTTATCAATTCATTTTTCTTTTCTCTACGCCACTTCTTTATTTCTTTTTCTCTTGATATAGCAGATTCAATATTAAAATGTGTTTCGTAATACACTAAATACTCAATATTATATCTATCTGTAAAGCTATTCTTGAATGTGTGAGACATATGTTGTTGCAGGCGAATGGGTAAATTGGACGTTACACCTATGTACAATACATTGCGATGTTTGTTTGTCATTATATAAACAGAGCCACCTTTGTGCATACCCATTAAGCTGTATATCTAAGTTAGGGAGATTTCTCCTTGCAGTCGAAATGACGGGGGATGTATATGATGCTGACAAAACAAAAAACACGTTTTTAAAAACAAAACTGTTCCGTTCCGCGGAACGGAACAGTAAGGGATTAACTATTGGTTAGTGCGTTTTTAAAAACAAAACTGTTCCGTTCCGCGGAACGGAACAGAGTTACTTTTTCTTTTTGCCCTGTGGTTGTTCTTTCTTTTTCACTACCACCCATTCATCTATACTTACGTTAAAGGGCATTTGTCCTATCTGCACTATGGCTTTTTTACCACGTAGCTCTGTCAGCTTACCTACCTGGTGGTTGTCTTTATTGCGTACCATATCGCCCGGTTTTGCATCTCCACCCACTACATCGTAGTTTTTGTCGGCTTTTTTTGCCATGGCGGTGTTGGCTGCTATCTGCTTGCGCTTAAAGAGTACATTCTCTGCCGCCGCTATTACTTCACCTTTATTATCTGCTTTCTTCCAGTCGGTTATTATCTGCTTAAACTTGCGCTCCATATCGCGCAGGTAGTCCAGTTCTTCTTTCTTTATCTTGTTCTGCAGGCGCAGGGTGTTGTAATGTTGTTCTTTCTTTTCCTTATCTATCAGCTCGCTGAATTCCTTCTCCAATTCTTTATTCTTTTTCAGCAGGCGGTCTATTTCTTTTTCTTTGTTACTCAGCTTCTGGCTTTGTTGCTCTGTCTGGTGCAGCATCTTATCCAGCTTAAAGTGTCCGCGCTCTGTCAGTTGTTTAGCACGCTCTATAATATGTGGTGGCAGCCCGCTGCGCTGTGCTATGGCAAATGTATAAGAGCTACCCGGCTTGCCTACCGTCAGTTGGTATAGCGGTTCCAGTTTGTCTTCGTCAAAAGCCATCGCCCCGTTAAAGATGCCCTGTACTTTGCCAGCCATTACTTTCAGGTTCAGGTAGTGCGTGGTGATGATGCCCATGGCGTGGCGTTTGGCAAGCTCTTCAACAATAGCCTCTGCAAATGCGCCACCCAGGTTGGGGTCTGAACCACTACCCAGTTCGTCTATAAAAAACAAAGTCTTGCCATTGGCAAAATCCATAAAGTATTTCATATCGCGCAGGTGTGCGCTGTAGGTACTTAGCTCATGCTCTATGCTTTGCGTATCGCCGATGTGTATCATCATCTGCTTGAAGATGCCCACCTCGCTATCGGGGCTGGCAGGTATCAGCAACCCTGCCTGTGTCATCAGTTGCAGCAGCCCTACGGTTTTCATAGATACGGTTTTACCGCCCGCGTTAGGGCCGCTTATTATCAGTATCCGTTTATTTTTATCCAGCGATATATATAATGGTATAGTGGGTTTGCCCTCTCTGTTGTTGTGCAGCAGCAGCAGTGGGTGGGTAGCTTTTATCAGTTCTATATGCGGGTGAGGGCTGAGGCGTGGCATATCTGCCTGCATATCCATAGCCAGCAGTGCTTTTGCGCGGATGAAGTCGTAGATACCACACAAGTGATAATACCCGTCCAACTGCGGATGCCAGCCACTGAGCGTAGCGGTGGTTTGTGCCAGTATGCGTTGTATCTCCCTTGCCTCTGCACGCTCCAAAGATGCTACTTCGTTATTCAGTTCAATGGTTTCTTCGGGTTCTATGAACACGGTGCGTTGCGTGTCGCTTTCGCCGTGGTGTATGCCTTTTACAATGCGCTTATGCTCTGCAAACACAGCTACTACACGCCTGCCATTCAAAAATCCTTCTGCAATATCTGCCAGATACCCCTGCTTGTTCAGCTTGCGTAGTACGCTTTCAAACAGCTTGCGTAGCTCTTGCCTGCGGTGTGCCAGTTCGCTACGTATGCTCATCAACTCTCGCGATGCATTGTCCCGCACATTGCCCATTTCATCTATTACCGCGCTGATGGTTTCATTTATCTGTTTTTCGTACTGTATTTTATCTGCCAATGCCCGCAGGTTTACGAACAGGCCATCGTGGTTTTTAAACCAGTTCAGTATATCGCGTATATTCAGTGCCAGTTGCTGAAAAGCCAATAGCTGGTCTGCTGCCAGCACAGCGCCGGGTAGCGATAGGAGTTTCAGTTCTTTTTCAATATTGCGGGTAAATTCGTTCGGGAAATAATCACCACTCATCAGCACCGACTTGTACTCGCGTGTTTGCACCAATGCCTTCTCTACATATTCTATACGTGTATGAAAACGCAGGTTATCCACCCGTTCGCGGGCAGCATCGGTACGGCATTTCAATTTGAGTAATTGGGCTACCTTACTAAACTCCAAAGCATCTGCAGCATGTGCAGGGTACAAAAGCATCATATCATCTACCGGAAAAAGGTACGCAAAGGTAGGGATATGTATGATTTTTAAGATTTATGAAACATTTATTTCCGTTATATTGCATATAGCAAAGTTTATGAACAATTACGAGCAGTTAATTACACGATTAGACGCATTCATCAGGAAGTATTATGCCAACCAACTGCTGCGGGGTTCTCTAATATTATTAATATGCCTATTGGCTTATTTTCTTACCGTATCGGTAGGGGAGTATTACCTGTACCTGCCTGTATGGGCAAAGCTCAGTATCGTTTCATTATTTGTCATTGCAGGGTTGAGTGCTTTGGTAGTTTGGGTAGCCATACCATTATCTAAAATGGCAAAGCTGGGCAAACAGATAAGTCACGAGCAAGCTGCCGTTATTGTAGGTAAACACTTTCCCGAAGTAAGCGACAAACTGCTGAATATACTGCAACTTCGCCACCATGCCGATAGCCACGAAAGCCGTACACTGGCACTTGCCAGTATAGACCAAAAAGCTGCACAACTATCGGTAGTACCATTTGCCAATGCAATAGACCTTGGTAAAAACAAAAGATACCTGCCATACCTGCTGCCCCTTGTATTGGTAATGGTGTTTATACTCATAGCCGCACCGAGTGTTTTTTCTGATGCTACCGAGCGATTGCTGCAACCTACCAAAGCATTTGAGAAGCCCGCACCATTCCGCTTTGTGGTAAAGAATACAAAACTGCAAGCCATTCGCGGGGCAGATTATGTATTGCAAGTAGGTGTTGAGGGTAATGCCCTACCAACAGATATGTATATAGATATGGGCAGCGACAGGCTCTCCATGCAGTCAACAGGCAAAAACACATTTCAATATACCTTCCGCAATGTTACAGAGCCTGTAAGTTTCCGTTTGTTTGCAGCAGGGTTCTATTCACAGCCCTACGCCATCAGCGTAGCGCAAAAACCTGTACTGAAATCCTTTAATGTAAAAATAGACTACCCAGACTATACAGGCCGCAAAGACGAGCTACGCACCAGCATGGGCGATATTACTATACCCGTAGGTACACACATCAGTTGGGCTTTCATTGCAGAACATACAGACGAAGCATTTATACAATTCAGCGGTGGGCAACCGATAAAATTAGCGCATCAGGCAACGATGTTTGGCTCACAGTTCAGGTTTATGAATGATACAGCCTACACCATATCGCTGCGCAATAAGGCTACTAATATTACAGACAGCTTTAAATACAGTGTACGTGTAATACCTGACGAACATCCTGTGATTCAAATGCAGGAATACAGAGACACGGTATCGGGTAAGCAGATATTACTTACGGGTACTGCTGGTGATGATTATGGTGTTAGCAAAGTATTGTTTCACTACAACCTGAGCAATGCACAAAACCAACCCGTTGCCAATAAGAGCATTACACTACCTATATCAGGTGGTTCGCTTACTTCGTTTCAATACTATTTTGATGTGGAACCATTGAAACTGCAACCCGGGCAAAAGCTGCAATATTATGTAGAGGCTTGGGACAATGATGGTGTACATGGAGCGAAAGCTACCCGTAGCGAGGTGCGCTCTTTTAATATGTACGATGCAGAACAGATAGACTCTGCCATCAACGCCAAT
>CALESY010000007.1 GCA_937919945.1 uncultured Chitinophagaceae bacterium
AGCTGGTAGAGCAACTGATTTGTAATCAGTAGGTCGCTGGTTCGATTCCGGCAAGCGGCTCTTTTGTATTTTGTAGTTCTTTACAAAACGTAGCGAAATTGGGCAGATGGCCGAGTGGCTAAAGGCGACAGACTGTAAATCTGTTCTCTCACGAGTACGGAGGTTCGAATCCTTCTCTGCCCACTTTAGTTGAAACAGTATGCAATGTGAATTGCATACTGTCTACGCTAGTTTATTATTTGCGGGAGTAGCTCAGTCGGTAGAGCGACAGTCTTCCAAACTGTAGGTCGCGGGTTCGAATCTCGTCTCCCGCTCTCTTTAGCTTCTTTGATTTGATTGTAGCTGTTGTAGCTCAGTGGTAGAGCACTTCCTTGGTAAGGAAGAGGTCGGCAGTTCAATCCTGCTCAACAGCTCACACTTTTTCTTTCTTTGCTTTTTTAGGTATTACACATCTGGTAAATCAGCATTTAGTGATTTTCATGTCTTCGTTTTCAGTACCTCAAAATGCTTACAGTTTCAAGCTTTATACATCTAATATAATACTGTTATTGAGCTGTTTTTCAGGGTTTGTATAGAATGCTTTATATAGAGAGTTTTTGATACGGTCTTAGGTCGGACTAGTTTATGCAGGGTATTAATTTTACTAAAATATGCTACTCCGGAAAAATAAATTTATTTGAATCAAAAATAACTTATATTTGCACACTTTTTAGAAAAAGAAAAATTCAAATTTTTAAACAACAATAACAATGGCAAAAGAGACGTTCAAGCGGGAAAAACCCCACGTAAACATTGGTACCATTGGCCACGTGGACCATGGTAAAACTACATTGACTGCGGCTATAACTACCATCCTGGCAAACAAAGGTTTGGCAGAGAAAAAAGGTTACGATGAAATTGATGCTGCTCCTGAAGAAAAAGAGCGTGGTATCACTATCAATACTGCACACGTAGAGTATCAAACTGCTAATCGCCACTATGCACACGTTGACTGTCCTGGTCACGCTGACTATGTGAAGAACATGATTACAGGTGCTGCTCAGATGGATGGTGCTATTCTGGTGGTTGCTGCTACGGATGGTCCTATGCCACAAACTAAAGAACACATATTGTTGGCTCGTCAGGTAGGCGTTCCTCGTATCGTTGTTTTCATGAACAAAGTTGACTTGGTTGATGATGCTGAAATCCTTGATCTGGTTGAAATGGAAATCCGCGAATTGCTGAGCAAATACGAATATGATGGTGATAACACACCAATCATCAAAGGTTCTGCTACAGGCGCATTGGCCGGTGAAGACAAATGGGTTGCTGCAGTTGACGAACTGATGGCTGCAGTTGACGAATATATTCCTCTGCCTCCTCGTCCGGTTGACCAAGCGTTCCTGATGTCTGTAGAAGACGTGTTTACGATCACTGGTCGTGGTACAGTTGCTACAGGCCGTATCGAGCGTGGTATCATTAAAGTAGGTGAAAACGTGGAAATCGTTGGTTTCAATGATTCTCCTCTGTCTTCTACATGTACTGGTGTTGAGATGTTCAAAAAACTTCTTGACCAAGGTCAGGCAGGTGACAACGCAGGTATCCTGTTGCGTGGTATTGAGAAGAAAGATATCCGTCGTGGTATGGTTATCTGCGCTCCTAAGAGCATCACTCCACACACAGAATTCAAAGGTGAAGTTTACGTACTGAGCAAAGAAGAAGGTGGTCGTCACACGCCATTCTTCAACAAATACCGTCCTCAGTTCTATTTCCGTACTACAGACGTTACAGGTGAGTGTAAACTGCCTGATGGTGTAGAAATGGTAATGCCTGGCGATAACGTGAACCTGCACGTACAACTCATCGCTCCGATAGCGATGGAAAAAGGTCTGAAATTCGCGATACGCGAAGGTGGCCGTACAGTAGGTGCCGGACAGGTAACTGAAATTATCAAGTAATCAACTTACATTGATATAAAATTGAAACAGCCCCGATATTCGGGGCTGTTTTGTTATTGTAATAATTCGATATTTGCCTGAAGTAATAATATGATATGCCTGATAACGCTAAAACAATCTACCTCAACACAGCAGCATGCGGTCTTGTGCCAGCAGTTACCGTAGCTGCGGCTAATGAGTTATATAAAGTATTGGAATCAAATAGCAGTACCCGTGCGGAACAATGGCGTTTTGAAGAAGAGCAAGGTGTCAGGCAGCAAATAGCCGATTTCCTGCATACGGGCGTAGATACTATTGCGATGGTGCCCAATTTTTCGTGGGCTATAAATGCCGTTGTGCAATCACTGAAAGGTACGGAAAGGGTATTGCTCTATAAGTACGATTACCCATCGTTGCTGGAGCCTTTCCGCATTAATGGGTTTGATATAACATGGGTAGATGCCCCTGATGGGTTTAATATAGATATTGATGCAATAGAGCAAGCTGTAAATAACAAGTTGGTTGATATTGTTGCTATCAGTCATGTGCAATGGACATCGGGTTACCTGCTCGATTTGCAGCGCATTAGCAATGTATGTAAGGCAAACGGGGTGTTATTTTTTGTAGATGCTACCCAAAGTATGGGTGCACAACCTATAGACTTGAGCCAACTGCATATAGATGTATTTGCAGCCAGTAATTATAAATGGATGAACGCTGGCTTTGGTACAGGAGTGTTAAATATTAAAAATAGTATCCTGCAACGATACCCACCCGTAACAGCCGGCAACAATAGCTATAGGATGATAGATGGTACAATGCAATACCGCCCCTCTATACTTAGCTATGAGCCCGGACACCCCAATATGTTTGGGCTAACAGTACTGCGTGCTGCCATACAGCATAAAACGGAACTAGGGGTAGATAATATTGCCCGCCATAATGCAACGCTAATGGATATGCTGCTGAAAGGACTGCAGAACCTGCCGGTAAACCCGATTGGTAAGCTGACAATGGATAACAGAGCAGCTTTTGTATTGCTAAAGGACGACAACGGATTGGGCGATTGGCTGAAACAGCATGGCATCATCGTAACCCAGCGAAACGGACTTTTGCGCATCAGTACCCATTATTATAATACAGAAGTAGATGTACAAGCGTTTATAGAATGTATTAGTGATTTTTTCAATTCTTAATATCTAATATGTAGGTTACAGCATATTATTTTTGGGAAAATTGAAGAGAATTTCCTTACTTTTGCATTCGCCCCTCTCAAGGGGGCTTTTTTTTACGGGCATAGTTCAACGGTAGAATAGAGGTCTCCAAAACCTTAGATCGTGGTTCGAATCCGCGTGCCCGTGCTGAGTTTTGGTCAATTAGTTGATTTATTAACTAATTAATCAGTATTAATAACATTAAAAACACCGGGTAATCTGGATAATCAGGCAAATCCCGGTTGAGTATTATGGCAAAATTCGGTACTTATATCCAGGAAGCGTATGATGAGTTGGTACACAAAGTGAGCTGGCCATCTTGGAGCGAATTGCAGCAAACAACTGCTATCGTGTTGGTGGGTTTGCTCATTACTACCGCCATCATTTGGGGTATGGACAAGGCTTCAGAAGCTTTGTTATCTGTTTTATACGGAATTTTAGGTAAGTAAAGCACTATATAAAAATGGCTGAAACTACTACACAGCAGGAATCGAAGTGGTATGTACTACGCGTTATCAGCGGCAAAGAGAAAAAGGCCAAAGAATACGTAGATAAAGAGATAAAGATACATGGTTGGGGTGCCGCCATACATCAGGTATTGTGTCCTGTTGAAAAAGTTTTCAAAGTGCAGGCTGGTAAAAAAGTATTGCGCGAAAAAATATTGTACCCTGGTTATCTGATGCTGGAAGCGGCTGATGGTAAGCTGACGGATGATATGATACAGACTATCAAAAATGTATCAGGCGTTATACATTTTCTGGGCAAAGACCACCCAACATCATTGCGTAAGAGTGAAGTGAATAAGATGTTTGGTAAGATGGACGAAGTGAGTGAGCAGGGAATAGGTTATGCAGAGCCATATATTGTAGGCGAAACTGTACGTATTACAGATGGTCCTTTCAACGATTTCAATGGTACTGTTGAAGAGGTGAACGAAGAGAAGAAGAAATTGAAAGTAGTTGTAAAAATATTCGGTCGTGCTACTCCTGTAGAGCTAAATTATATGCAGGTAGAGAAAATAGCGTAAGACTTTTTTGCAAAATATATGTACAAAGCCCTGTAATTATGTTACAGGGCTTTGTTTTTTTACATAATTATCAGCATTGTTGCACTCATCACCACCATCAGCAAGTCTTCAAACAAAGTTACTTTACTAAGAGGTAGCTGTATGACTGTGCCAAGACAAGCACATTGAAATTGTCTTTTTTGTATAAGACTATTAACAACACCTATAGTACTCACAGACATAACAACCAACGCAACGACATTAGTATATAGAGGGCTAAAGTTGGCAAGGTATGCCATGCCTAATAAGAGCTCAATAAACGGATATACAAAGCCGTATACAGGTGCTTTGTTTGCAATAACGTCATACGTCCTGTAACCTTCTGCAAAAGCTTTAAGGTTCATTAGCTTGAAGAAAGAAAATACAAAGAAGAACCCTGCCATAAAGTGAGACATCCAATGCATGAAATTGAAACTGGTATTTGTTAGCTGAATCAGTAATGTTGCACCTGTTATATAGCTGAATATCAGGAAGATGGGGTAGTAGGAAACTTTGCTTGCTTCTGCGTCATTGGTATGGTGCATATTATTCTCTGCTTCGGTAATTATGTATTTGCTGCCAGCGCCAATTGCTGCTTGTAATATATGAAGCGGAATGTGTTTTTGCATAGTGATGGTAGCTTGTGGAGTACTTTGTTGTACATCTGCACTCAATACATCTCCTAACTTCAACAGAGATGATTTAATCTTAGCAATGCAACTACTGCATGTAATGCCTGAAATGTTATAATTGTGTGTCATATCGGGTAAAATTTATACTGCAAAGCTACTTTCAGCAGCTCCCGATATTGTTACGTAATAATGGATGATTCTTATAAAATTCTACTATCGTTTGCCGATATTATCCAATGTCTTACGTCCTTTGATGTTGGTTGTTTTAAAAGAAGTAGGCGTCATGCCGGTTACTTTTTTGAATTGAGCTGAAAGGTGTGCAACACTGCTGTAGCCCATGTCATCAGCTACCTCGCTAAGAGATAGTTCATCGTATATCAATAGTTCTTTGACCCTTTCTATTTTTTGATTGATAATGTATTGCTCAATAGTAATCCCTTCAACTTCTGAGAAAAGCTTGCTTAGATATGAATAGTCGTGATGGAGTTGATTTGAAAGGTACTCGCTGTACTTTATATTGATGGGTTTATCAGTATAATGTATTATGTCAATTACTGATGTTTTGATGCCTTCAATTATTTTGCTTTTTCTGTCGTCAATTATTTCAAATCCGATAGCTTCTAATGCTGATTGTAGTTGCTGCCTTGTTTCTTTGGTAAGCTTTTTCTCTTCTATGTCAACCTCGCCAAGATCTATATGTTGTATATGCAATCCTGCATTTTCCAGGATATTGCTTACAGCCATCTTGCAACGGGTACATACCATGTTTTTGATATACAGACGCATGGTACAAAGGTAATAATAGCAACAGAATAGGGTTGATTTAGCTGTATTTTATCACAATAGCTTCAATAGTATCTACCAGATTCTCGCACTTCTCTAATAAAACTTGCAGTATATCGTAATGTTCCATCCATTTAATGATGTCTACCACATTGGTATTAGTGGGGAATAGTCCAGTAATGGCAGCATCTATACGATTGTCGCAAGTGTTAATGATTTTACGCATTTCCTTGCATGGAGCTTCCAGTTTAGACAGGTTACTTTTATTGCTGAGTGATTTTACGGCATCAGTAAGTAGTATTATCAGACGCTTATATTCTCCCGCAACGTATTGAGTAGTGTTGCCCGGGTTGGTAAGCCCATAGTTGTTTAGCTGCCTGACGGTACCATAGGTGAGGTCTGCCACATCATCCAGGTTTGTAGCAAGCATATGTATGTCTTCCCTGTCGAAAGGTGTAATAAAATTCCTGCCTAATTCGTGAAACAACTTACGGGTTGAAATATCAATGCTTTTTTCCAGTTCATCAAGTTTGGTAAGGTTTTGCTGCATAAGGCCATTGCCTGCACAGATGGTTTCGTAAAAGATTTTACCCATCACCACAAGGTTATCCGATGCTTCATTGAATAACTTGTAAAACTTTTGCCCGTCGGGCATAAACAACTTTTGCAGCATAGCCTTATCACAATCTTTACGACAAAAATATTGTGCATACAGCCTTTAAAACATAGGCGCACAGAGGCTTAATATTAACTTAATACTGTGTTAACACAAGATGAGCCCGCGAAAGCAGGTTCATCTAAAGAATATAATATCAATACAGGTTACTTAATGCTTTTCAGCTTGGCTATAATATCTTCTCTACTTACATAGCCCACGTTGTGCCATACTAATTGTTTGTTCTTATAGATGAATATAGTTGGTAGTGCATCTACATGCAGTTGGGTGGCTAAAGATGAATGAATGTCTGCATCAATACGAACAACATTTACAGTAGCAGCCATGTCTTTTGAAATTTCATTCAGATATGGTTCCATTTTTTTGCAGGGACCACACCATGTAGCAAAGAAGTCTACTAAAACAACTTTATCTGTATTTAATAATGCCTCAAATTCTTGTTGAGTCATACCGGCTACCTTTGTAGAGCCTCCTTCTTCCGGCAACCCTTCTGCTCTCCATTTAAGTATGCCGCCTTTCATTTCATATACTTGTTTGAAGCCACTTTTGCGCATTACAGCAGCAGCAGAGGCACTACGGCTGCCTGCCAGACAATATATGTATACAGGTTTCGATTTGTCAAGCTTTGCAATTTCAGCATCAAAATTGCCGCCATTCCAATCTATATTGATTGCGTCAGCTAAATGTCCTTCTGAGTATTCTTGTGGTGTACGTACATCCAGTAAGGTCTTACTCTTTTCTGCCTCCATTTTTTGTTTGAATTCTGCAGCTTTTAGCTCATTATTTGCAGATGCCTGTTGGCATGATGTTGCAGTAAGAATACTGATTACGGCAATAATGATGGTAACTATTTTTTTCATACTATAATGGCAATGCTTGTGTTATTTCGGGTGTAAAGATAATCTTTGATTTGATTGAATTAGATATCAGACAAGCGGCTTCTGATTTCAGTAATATACGCATTGCTTTCTCCATATCTTCTTCATTAGAGATTACTAATCTTGGGTGAAGTTCCACTTCACTTATCATGTATTTTCCGTCAACTACCTCTAGCTTGCCAATTGCTCTGGATTCAAATTTTTGATAAGATAATTTTGAATTTTCCGCAATTGCAAGGAACGTAGTCATCAAACAACTATTAACAGCAGCGACTAATAAGTGTTCCGGGGACCATTTGTTTGGAATTCCTTTTGTAAACTGTGGAGGTGTTACTACTTCCAATGTGCTGTCAAAATCAGGCGAACTCATAATGCCTAATCTGTCCGCTTGCCACTTTACTGCCACTTCGTAATAATGTGCATCACTCATGTTTGTGTTATTTATACTGTTCAATTATCTCTTTTAATTTATTTGCAGGTAGCACGCCACTTTGTCTCCATTTTATTTCACCATGCTTAAACAATATTAAAGTCGGAACTCCTGAAATATTGTAACTGCCTGCAATAGATGGATTTTTATCTACATCTATCTTAATGATAGTTGCATTATCACCTACAGCTTTTTTCAGTTCTTGCAGTATTGGAGCCATCATTTTACATGGTCCACACCACTCTGCAGAAAAATCTATTAAAACAGGTTTTTCAGAATTTATTATGTCTGCAAATTTAGTTGACATGATATTTATTGTTTTATCTCTTCGAAATTGGCATTCTCCAAGTTGGATTGTTGACTCGTGTTATCGATAGTAGGGTTACATTGCTCTCCGCAACATCCTCTGTTTGTAATACCCTGATAAAGAAAGAATACTGACATAAGTCCTACCAGATAATCTTTCATTATTACTGCTTGGATTGCGAATATTATTGCGAAGGCAAGCCTCAATATTCGCATAAAGTGCCACCCGGAAGATAGTTTCGTTTTAATATAGGGTATCATTATAGTGTATATTTTCTGAGGCTTTGCCAGCTACCACCGTTATGAACATCAGCAAACCCATTTGCTTTGAGTAAGCCTTTAGCAGATGCACTACGCATACCTGATGCACAGCATGTAATGATAACTTTATCTTTTTTCAACATTCCTATTTTTGATTTTAACTGATCTACGGGAATGTTTAAGGAGCCTGTGACATTACCGCTTGCATATTCTGCAGGTGTGCGGACATCTATAATCACAGCGCCATTGCGTATTAATGCTCCCAAATCTACTTTAGGCCCAAATCCAAAAAGTTTACTTAATATACCCATTGTGTTATTATACTAGATTGTTTACTATTTGATATTGTACATTCATCCAGGAGCCACCGTCTATGACATTCGAAATGCCATGTTGCAGAAGCATTCGTCGTGCTATGCTGCTGCGCATGCCGGATGCGCAACATAATACAATACTACCATCTATAGTTTTCAGTTCTTCTATTTTAGCTGGTAGTTCATTTAATGGGATGTTTAGTGAATCTACCACATGTCCGCTAGCGTATTCTTCACGACTACGTACATCTATTACCGTCGTTTTTGTTAAATGCATATTGTATTTTTTGTGTTACTTTCTTTTTTCTAAAATGCTAAAGAATAAGCCTCCCATTACAGCCCCATAAATACTACTATTTAATGGTTTTGATGTTATCATACACGTGCCGCTAGCACAACCAATAAAATGCCAATATGCAAAACCACCAACTGCGCCGAGTATTGTACCAATTATCACCAGCTTATTCTTTAGCATCCATGTTTTCATTTATTTGCTATTTGTGGAGTAAACAAGGAATTCGCTTATCAAGCATCTTTTTTAGTGCGGATGCCAAATAATGTGTACAACGGACAGAACCCCGTCAAACTAGTAAGCACAAATACTACTGCTGCTATAGTTAATACCAATCCTAACGTACCCGAAACGATACCTGTAAAGTACAGTGTAGCCAAAATGACAGCAATTATCACTCTGATAATTCTGTCTGCAGAACCCATATTTACTTTCATAAAAAATGATTTAGTTCTGCAAAAGTCTGTAAATGATTCTTGCTGTACAGTTACATTTGTTACACAAGAGAAATTTTATTTCTACCTAATTTTACAATGCCTTCAACTTCTAATTGTTTCAATAGTCTAGATACTACTACACGAGATGTACCTAGTTCATCGGCAAGTTCTTGATGTGTAATTTGAATGTCTTTGTTGCCTGTTAGATTATGTTTTGCTTGTAAGAAGTGCAGGATGCGATCGTCCATTTTTTTAAAAGCAACTTCATTAACGACCGATAATAACTCTTCAAATCTTTTGTGGTAAAGGCGGAAAATATAATCAAGCCATTCGCTATTTTCCTGAATCAGGTTGCCGGCTTTTTCTATCGGTATGAATAGAATTTCCACATTTTCTTCTGCCACAGCCTTTACTTTGCTTGTTTCCTGATGTATACCTCCCAAAAAAGACATAATACAACTTTCCCCTGGTCTGATGTAGTAGAGCAATATCTCTCTGCCTTCTTCGTCAACACGCATTACACGTATGCTGCCGTTCAATACAATTGGTATAGCACGGATGTATGCATTTTCATTCATTATTACCTCGCCTTCCTCGTACGATTTTACAGTACCTATTTCATATAAAGCATCGCTGGTTTTTTTAGATAGATGTATGTCTTGTGCTAAAGTTGTGTTTTTCATATGTATAACTATCTGCCTGCTAAATAAAAAACTTTAGAAAATATAGAGCAAAATGTCTGATGTAATGATATAATAACCGTCTGGTTGGTATAAAAGTATGGCAAAGCATGATATATTTGCGTACATTTTACAATAACATATGACAGGGGTAGCTATCATAGGATATGGGTATTGGGGACCTAACTTGGTCAGAAATTTTTCTATGGTGAAAGATTCGTATGTGAAGTGGGTGGTTGATTTCAGAATAGAGAGGTTAAATTTAGTTTCAAAATTATATCCTACAATACATACATCATCTAATCTGGATGATGTATTAAATGATAATGACGTTTCTGCGGTAATAATAGCAACGCCAGTACAATTCCATTTTGATATTGCCAAAAAAGCACTCGAAAAAGGTAAACATGTATTAATTGAAAAGCCAATGACCAGTACATCTGCTGAGGCGGAGGAATTGGTAGCTATCAGTAAACGCATGGGGTTAGTATTAATGGTAGACCATACTTTTTTATATACAGGTGCTGTTAGAAAGATGAAAGACCTGATAGACAGTGGAGAGATTGGCGAGATACAGTATTTTGACTCTACAAGGATAAATTTGGGGCTATTTCAACAAGATATTAATGTATTGTGGGACTTGGCGCCGCACGATATATCTATTCTTTTTTATCTTATGCCAGGGAAGCCTGTAAGTGTAAGTGCTACAGGTATTTCTCATACGCCCAATGGTTTAGAGAATATTGCCTATCTAACGGTGAATTATGACGCAACTCATATTGCGCATTTTTCTTGTTCTTGGTCATCGCCTGTGAAAATTCGTAAAATGTTAATAGGGGGTACTAAAAAAATGATAGTATTTGATGATGTGGAACCCAGTGAGAAGGTAAAAATATACGATACCGGCTTTAGTGTAAAGAATGACGAGGATAAACACAAGCTATTAATAGACTACCGTGTAGGTGATATATATGTACCTAAATTAGAACAAAAAGAAGCACTTGCCGGTATGGCAGAAGATTTTATTAGTGCAATTAAACTTGGTACACAACCAGTGTCTGACTGGAGGGTTGGACTAGATGTAGTGAAGGTATTGGAAGCTGCGCAAATGTCAATTAAAAACTACGGCCAAGTAGTGCCGGTAAAATTCAGTTAAAGATGGAATTGATTACTAAGAATACAGATAAACAGTCTTTAAACAACGTACAGGTTGGGGCCAACGTACGCATTTTCGATTTTGTGAATGCTTACGGATGTTCAATAGATGACAATTCGAAAGTAGGTGCATTTGTTGAAATACAAAAAGGAAGCACTATTGGCAAAAATTGCAAGATATCAAGTCATACATTTATTTGTGAAGGGGTTCATATTGAGGATAATGTCTTTATTGGACATAATGTAACGTTTATTAACGATCGTTTCCCTCGTGCTACTAATATTGATGGTAGCTTGCAAACAGACGATGATTGGAAGCTGGAAGAGACACGAATTAAAAAAAATGCGTCAATCGGTTCATCAGTAACAATATTGTGCGGTGTTATAGTTGGAGAAGGTGCTATTGTTGGTGCAGGCTCGGTAGTAACCAAAGATGTGGATCCGTACACAATAGTAGCAGGTAATCCAGCCGTTTTTTTAAGAAAAATTGATAAGTAACATCTATGTCGGATATACATTGTTTAGACCTAAAACGCCAACACCAACAGATAAAAGCAGAAATATTTGCAGCTTTTGAAGAAGTGTATGAAAAAACAGCTTTTTCTGGCGGACCATTTGTAGAAGCTTTTGAAAACCAATTTGCATCTTTTTGTGGAACTAAGTATGCTGCTGGCGTTAATAATGGGACTACAGCATTGCAGCTTGCATTGCTTGTATTGGGTATTGGCTCAGGTGATGAGGTGATAGTGCCTGCAAACACCTTTATTGCTTCTGCTTGGGGAGTATCTCATAATAATGCTACACCTGTATTTGTAGATTGTACCCCCGACACGTGGCAGATAGATGCCAGTAAAATTGAAGCAGCCATTACAAGTAAAACAAAAGCCATAATAGGCGTGCACCTGTATGGCCAACCTTTTGATGTAGATGTCGTAAAGCAAATTGCTGATAAGCATCATCTTTTTTTAATTGAAGATGCAGCACAGGCACAAGGGGCACAGTATAAAAATATTAATGTGGGTGGATTCGGAGAAATGGCCTGTTTCAGTTTTTATCCGGGAAAAAACCTTGGTGCCTGCGGCGAGGCAGGGGGGGTTACTACTAATAATGATTCGTATATACAGCGTCTGCGTAGTTTGCGAAATCATGGAAGTACAATCAGGTATTATCATGACGAGATAGGATATAATATGCGGATGGGAGGTCTTGAGGGCGCATCTCTTAGTGTAAAACTAAAATACCTTGCTGGTTGGAATGAGAGAAGGCAGCAAATAGCAGCTAAATACTATACCACAATCAAGAATGATAAAATAAAAATGCAGGCACAACCAGCATGGGCCAAAAGTATTTTCCATCTGTTTGTTGTAACTACTGAACACAAAGCGACTTTTGTAAAACATCTTGAAGATAATGGTATCATAGCAGCATATCATTATCCTGTTCCCTGTCACTTGCAAAAAGCATATAGTCATTTAGGTTACAAGAAAGGAGATTTCCCTAATGCTGAATTTTTGGCAGATAATTGTGTTTCTTTGCCAATGTATGCAGAACTGACCGATGAGGAAGTGCAAAGGGTAATTGATGTTGTCAATGCATTTTAATCATATCATATGCAAACATGGTCAGTAGGTGTTTTATGCTATAATGAGGCGGGTACCTTACATGGGCTTGTAGAAAAGTTGATACAAGTAATGTGTAAACTCACCAATACATTTGAAGTAATAATAGTTGATGATTGCAGTACTGATGGCTCTAGAGAGATAGCTGAAAAACTTGCTGTTGCATACAAAGAAGTAAGAACTGTATTTCATGAGCAAAATAAAGGGATAGGTGGGGCGTTGCGTTCTATCTACGCCAATGCTCAATACGAGAATATTGCATATATACCAGGTGATGGCCAATTTGATGTAGAAGAATACTTGCCATATGCTGTAATACCCGATGGTAGCTTTGTTTCTTTTTTCAGGAAAGAGAACACATCTTATAACCTTTTCCGAAACGTCTTATCGTTAGTCAACAAGCAACTAAACAAACAGTTTATAGGTATAGATCTTAGAGATGTTAACTGGACTAAAATCTATAAGAAAAAAGATATTGATGGGTTGGATTTGCAGTTGACAAGTTCATTAATAGAAAGTGAAATTTGTGCTAAACTATTATTCTTGGGTAGAAATGCCATAGAGGTAGAGTCTAAATACTTAGCCAGAACATATGGTGAAAGTAAAGGTGCTTCTTTCGCCATTGTGAAAAAAGCATTGAGTGATACATTAGTATTGGTTTCGATTATGAGGAGTTTTAAAAAGCACATCAGGAAGCAAAAAAACTGAGAACTTAATCATTTAAATTTCTATTGATGGACGTTCAAGCTACTGCCAAAGTTAGTAACAGGTTATTCATGCTGCTTTTTGCAGTATTGTTGATAATTATGTTATACAATGCTTTTGGAGAAAGGGTGTATCATAATAACGGTAACGGATGGGATGGCGCTGTATATACTGATATGGTAAAAAAAATGCCTGAAGTAATATACAACAACACAATTTCGTCATTTTACTATCAACGCATATTACCAAGTTTTTTGTGTTATGCATCCCTGCGCGTAGTTGGTGTAGAAACGTCTGATATTAATGTGTTGCATTTTTTTATAGTATTCAACATTATCTTGATACTTATTAGCGTATTTGTCTACACAAGAATTGCTAAGTTACTGAGTTTTAATAGTTATACATTTATTGCAGGGTTTGTGTTATTGTTTTACAACTTCTCTGTTTTGAAAATGTCCATGTATGACCCTGTAAAAACAGACTATCTGGCTTTTTTAGAGGGGTTGTTAATATCATATTTCTATTTAAAGAAAAACTTTATAGCGTTGCTGATAACGGCTATATGCAGCCTGTTTACATTCCCTACAGTCATTTTCTTATCGTCTATTTTTTTGATACTATTTGACAAAGATGTTAAGGCTACTATGAGTGATATTAAACCTGCTGTAATTAAGTATCTTTTGCCCTTATTGCTAGCATCAATACCTGTATTACTGACGTTCTATTCTTATAAGTACAACTTTGTAAAGTTTGATTTTGCCAGAGCAACAGATGGGGCAACAATGTCTTGGGTTGATACTAAAGAAAGACTGTCAATGTTATTGAGTATTATAATGCTAGTGTTTGTATTATTCGTGTTCTATAAGGCTATGATATTATATGTTAAGGATATATTGAATTTCAGAGGGTTCACGTATTACAAAGCTGGTGTTATGGTGTTAATATTCATTGTGGCTAATGTTTTGATAAAAAAGCTTTGTGATGTAAATGCACCAAATCCTAATAGTTTTGCGGATTTTTTATACCGTATTTGCTATCAAGCATTAGTATATCCGTTAGGGTCATATATTGCGCACTTCATCTATTTTGGATCTGTTATTATTTTGTTGTTTCTGAGATTTAAAAAGGTAATAAGCAGCATCGGTAATTTGGGGAAAGGATTTGTTGTTTTTTTAGGACTTAACTTAATACTGATGATAGGAAGTGAATCGAGACAGTTTATTTACGTTATTCCGTTTATTACTGTTGCTATACTGTATGCAATGAACGAAGAGTTAAATGGCAACAAGTTATTACTGTTTGTACTAATCATTATCAATTTGACTTTTTCTTTTTTCTGGTATCAGATAAATTTGCCGGATGTACAGATGGAGGTTGGTAGTCAAAAGGCATTTCCTCAGCAAAGATATTTTGGTTTCCAAGGGCCGTGGGTAAGCAGGAATACTTATTACATACATTTGTTATTTACTATAGCTTGTTTTGCGGCAACAAAGTATGTGTTGGATAGGAGAAATGTAAGAAGATTGCTTTGATTAATCAGTTCTGTTTGATTATAACATTATATTGGCTTACACTTGTTTTTAAATTATGCTTTTCGACTTAATAGTATATTAATTGATTTGCCTTCTTCAATGTGGTCTGTAACTATTTTTAGTATTGCTACAAAAGGTATAAACAATATCATGCCGGATACACCCCAGATAATACCGCCGAGCATTATTGCAACTAATGTTGCCCAAGTACTTACATTTAATTGAGCCCCAACTATTCTGGGAAATATCACATTAGCTTCCAAATACTGTACAAGTGAAAATACACCTATTACTGCGAGAGGGTAAAAGATTGAGTCTTTAGTAAGGAAAGCTACAGATATTGGCAACATAGCGCTAATAATAATGCCTACATAAGGAACAATGGTCATTATAGCAGTAAGCATACCGAATAATATTGCATGTTTGATACCAAGCGCTAATAAACCTACACTATTTAATACTCCAACAATGATGTAAACCATTATCATTCCTTTGATGTATCTGAAATAGGTTTGTGTAGTTTCGGCAAGTATTTTATCTAGTTTGTTATACCTTTCTCTGCCTGCTATACTTTTTATAAATTGAACGAATGTATGTCTGTGATACAAAAACAGCGCAGCATATATGGGTATGATAAATAACGAAAACAGAGTAGATGCTGTGGCTGAAAAAGTAGATGCCAGATAGCCACCGGTACCTTTTTTAATATTTGATAAAAGCATCTCTATCCAATCATTTTGTATAGCAATAGAAATATTCCATTTGTCTTCTATCCATTTTTGTAGTTCTGGAAGTTTCAGTAATAATTTGTCGATAATGAAAGGCATATCTTGTCTGAAAAGGCTCAGTTGCCAAAACAATAACCATACTAGTGCAAGAAAAGCAAGAATGACTAATGATAAACTGATACCGATAGCTAATCCTTTTCCTAGGCCTTTTCTTTCCATATTTACACAGATCGGGAACATGATCATAGCAATCAGTAAACCCATAAACATAGGTACGAACAGACTTTTGCCCCAATATAATACTAAGCAACAGCCTAATACCACAACAATGTATTTATACAATACATCAATTATCCTAACGGGTTCTTTAATCATAACATTCCATTTTTCGGCTATTATGTGTTCAAGAATAGCATTGTAGTAATATGAAATTACATTTTTCAGGTAGGAGTTGTAAGAACTGTATGAAAAGAAAGTATTATTAATGAAAATAGCCTCGCATTGCGAGGCTATTAAGTGGAGACTACGGAACGAGTGTCGAACCAAATTGTAGATTTTTTCAAGGGTATTTATCCTCTGAAAGATAATGTAGGATTGGCTTTGAACGATTATATCTAAACTCAATCTTTAAAACCACTTAGTTTCTAAAACATTAGAAAAACAACTGTTTATTAATATATAAACTGCTAGAATAAACAAATAAGGAGCCATTATGGCTTCTTATTTGTTTTAATGCAAATACGACTATTAGCCTAACTAATAACAAATGTAAACTCATGTCAGGATGTCTCGTCCGTCAAAAAGTTTACACTACAAAAGCTACATTGTAGATAATGGATAATAAAAATGTTTCATCTAAGAAAATAAGAAGGAATTGGCATTTACGCCATGATCCTTCATTCAAGCGTAAAGTTGCATTAGAATACCTGGAAGGCGGAAAGTCGTGCAGACAAGTAGCAGAAAAATATGGTACAGTTGACCATACCCAGGTAGCTGCCTGGGCAAGAGCACTAAAGCAAGAGCTAAAGGCTGAAGGCAAGGTAGTAGTGCCTGAAACATTCAAACTGCTCAATGTCAAACAGCCTGATTCGCCGGAGTATCTGGCACTGCAAAAAGAGTTGGAACAAGCAAAGTTGAAAATTGCCGGGCTGGAAACTATGATCAGTATTGCTGATGAACAATTAGGAGTAAGCATCCGAAAAAAGTATGGCACCAAACAGTCCTGAAAATGCGGCAGTGTTATCCCGGTGTTGGATTGGGACAACTCTGCGGACTGTTTGGTTTTACGCGACATGCTTACTATAAAAAGGGCTGGTCAGAAGAGAAGCAGGTAATGAGCAATGCTATTATCATCAAGAGGATAAAAGAGATTAGAGCTGATTTGCCTCGCATTGGCACAAGAAAACTACAATTTATGCTCACTGATACTTTAAAGGAACATAACATTATAATTGGACGAGACAGCTTGTTTGACCTGTTAGCTCATTACGGTATGTTGGTACGAAAACGTAAAAGACGAAAAGTCTTTACCACAGACTCCAATCATCCTTTCAGAAAATACCCTAATCTAATAAGGGAGTTAGAGGTGCTATGTCCGGGAGCACTCTGGGTAAGTGATATAACCTACATATCGCAGGCAAACGGTTTTTGTTACTTAAGCCTTATTACAGATGCTTATTCACGTAAAATAGTTGGCTGGAGGCTGCATCCAACGCTTGAGAAAGAAGGTCCTCTACTGGCATTAGAGATGGCATTGAATAGTGATACTGAAGTACACCCTTATAAATTGATACACCATTCAGATAGAGGATTGCAGTACTGCTGTCATGATTATACTAGACTCTTACAGTCAAGGAAAATTCTGATTAGTATGACAGAAATGGGAGACCCTTATGAAAATGCCATTGCAGAACGGGTGAACGGTATTCTAAAGTCAGAGTTTAAATTGAATGTTTCTTTCAGGAGTTTTGAAGAAGCTATGCACTTTGTCAAAAAAGCGATATGGGCTTATAACGAATTACGCCCGCACAGCAGTTGTAATTACCTCACTCCCGCACAGGCCCATACCAAGCAGGAATATTTGCCCTCTAAGTGGAATAAGAAAAAAGAACAATACCATGTTATGTAAAGGTTTTTTCAGGCATACTGCCGAATGCGTAAGACAAAGAAACCGGTCACCATAAGTAACCGGTATTATAGCTTATACGCTATCGGCTCAGGTTATTCCTTCCGTAGTTGCTCCTCAGCAGCGCTACGGTCTGCTTCACCTGAGCATCGAAAATACCAATTTTAAGCGTGTTGACTTTTTCAGGATTAATAGCAAAATACCTGTTAACTTTTTCAGGACTAGTTTTTTGACTGTTGACTTTTTGCCGGATTAAGGATAAAAACAGTATTTTTTCATAAGAATCGCACACTCGAATTGCTAATAAAGATTAATATTTACTCACAAAAGGTGTAAACCTATAGCCGGACGGCACAGGACGTAACAGATTTTTTGCTTACATCTCTGTAGTATTTTGTAGTATTCTATATAAATACTTGAAAACAAATAACATAACTATAAAATCCAAGCAATTCTGTGTAGTAGATTTGTAGCAACCTTGTAGCATATATGAGTTAACAAGTAGAGGCAGCTTAACATGCGAAATGGCGAATTAGTCAAAGTATACGAGATATTATTTGAAAAGATGCTCGTAGTTTGCTCTTTAAATATTTTTTCTATATTTGTATAGGTACAATGAGAAAGCTTATAGCCATATGTGTTCTGATAAGTTATATGCTATGCGCATTCAGCGTTAGCATTTCTTTGCATCATTGCGCCGGAGACCTCAAATACATTACAGTAGGCAAGGATAAGGATCACGAAATCAGGTGTTGTAAAGGTGAAAAAGAAATGCCTGATGGATGTTGTAACAACAATACTATCAGCTTTAAAAAAACCGAAGACAAAGCACAACCTTATTTCACAATAGAATTATCTAAGTTTGAAGCAACTATAACAGAAGTAATTGTACCAGTTATTATCAAACATACTGTTACAAGCTTTGACAAATGGGTTGTCTTATTTCGACCTCCACCCAATCGAACGGGTAACCTACCATTATATATTATCCACTCCGTTTTTCGTATTTGATACTACACAGTATCAAAATGCCTAATCTTTATTGATTAGGATTTTGGCGTTATAGCCAATATTATCCCCCCTCAAAAAAAATAGTATGAATTTGTCAATAAGGCTATGCTTAGTCTCAATCGGGCTATTTGCTTCAATTACACTCATGGCATGTAAGGATAAGAAATACAGTAAGTATCAATGTCCGATGAAGTGTGAGCAAGAAAAAACATACGACAAACCTGGCAAGTGCCCTGTTTGCGGAATGGAAATAAAAGGAATTGAATAATCAATCATAAAAATTAAAACTAATAACAATGAAAAAACTACTAATTACAGCATCGCTGCTACTTGCTACATTCGGCATGACGAATGCACAAACAACTGCTACAAACTTTACAGCACAAGATTGTAGCTCTACGAACCGTACTTTATTCACTGAACTTAACAACGGTAAAATCGTCGTATTAGTTTGGGTAATGCCTTGTGGCTCTTGTATTAATGGTGCAAAAGCTGCATATAACGCTGCGCAAAGCTTCGCAACATCTAACCCAGGCAAAGTCCTATATTATTTAGCTGATGACTTGGGTGATGCTACATGCAGTGATCTTTCGACATGGATTACATCTAATAGCATCGGCAATGTAAGCAACATGACATTGTTTAGCAATGCAGGTAATGTCATAAAAGAGAGCGATTTTGGGGGAACGGGTATGCCGCATGTAGTGGTAGTAGGAGGAACAGACCATAAGATATATTATAACAAGAAAAACAATGCTACTAATGACCAAGCAGGTATTACAACTGCAATCAGCTCTGCAATATCCGGCACGACTGGTATTTCTTCTGTGACCAATGAAGTTAAGTTCTCCGTTTCACCAAACCCTGCCAATGAAACAATGACAATCACCAGCACAAAAGCTATTGAAAAGATTGTTGTTTTATCTCTTACAGGACAAGTAATGAAAGAAGAAACTTTTGCAAATGGCAAGGTTAATCCTTCTATCGCGCTATCTGGTATCTCTGCGGGTATATACACGGTTAAGGTAACAGATATATCAGGCAAATCAGGTATTCAGAAAATAGTAAAAGAATAGTCATGAGAAAAGTCAATATGTTGGCATTTGTCGTTACGGTAATCGTAGCGACAAATGCTTGTCGTAAAGAAGAGCCAAAGCAAAATCAGGTTGTACAATATAATCCAACTGCTTTGACTGTTGAGGTTCCCACCTACGTTAAAAACTATGTTGGTGATATGAAACACCCCAATGATAATCCACTGACGGTGGAGGGTGTAGCATTAGGGCGGAAACTATTCTACGAAAAAATGCTGAGTGATAATATGACCATGAGCTGTGGTACATGTCACAAGCAGGAAAATGCTTTTGACGACCCTCGTCCGTTCAGCCAAGGCACGAATGGTGTTTTTGGTGACAGAAACGCGATGGCTATTATCAATCTCGCTTGGAACACTGCTTTCTTTTGGGATGGAAGACGAGCAACAATGGAAGAACAGGCACACGACCCTGTAACTAACCCGATAGAAATGGCTAATACCTGGCCGGAAGTAGTTAGAAGATTGCAAAATAGCAGTACTTACCCTGACTTATTTTATAAAGCTTTTGGCACGAAGTCAATTGACAGCAATCTGGTTGTCAAAGCGATAGCCCAATTTGAACGTACACTTGTATCGTATAACTCACGTTTCGACAAATATTTTCACAAAGGAGATAGCACCGTATTTACACAACAAGAGAAAAACGGGTTTGTGATATTTAAGGGTAAGGGTATGTGTAACAATTGTCATCTAATGAATACACAACTTGCTGATAATGTATTGAGAAATAACGGGCTCGATATAAACCCCATAGATGCGGGTCTTATGAAGTTTACGGGGCTGGCATCAGACAGGGGCAAGTTTAAAGTTCCGACGTTGCGTAATATAGCCCAGACTGCGCCGTATATGCACGACAGTCGCTTTGCAACACTTGAAGAGGTTGTAGATTTTTATAGTAATAACGTACAGCAAAGCAGTCCGAATATAGACGAGCATATGCCTGATTACGGGTCAGGATTAAAACTCACTACACAAGAAAAAGCGGACTTAATTGCATTTCTAAAGACCCTCACCGATCAGGATTTTCTTACAAACCCTGCTTTCAGTGAGCCGAAGTAAATATAAAGTGTGATGAAAATACTAAGAATGTTAGCAGCTTTTTTATTTAAAAAGTCATGTTGTAAATAGGGTAATTCCAAGTTACAACAGCGTTTTATATTGCCTACCGTTAGGTTTCAATAAAGTCTTCAGCATCAAATGATACTGTATTTGATATATGCGGAAGGCTTTATTGAAACTAATCTCATACTAAAGATATCCTTACGAATATGTGGGATAAAGTATAAATCCTGTAAATCTCGTCCATAATGATGTAACAGTCATCCCCTGCGACTGATAGTACCTTTGTGTTATAATCTAATACTATGGCAAAGAATAATAATAAGCAGGTATATATCCCTTTGGAAGGGGTCGAAAGTGAGCATTGTTCACTAATCGTCAATAATGGGCTGAGTAAAGTCGAAGGTATTACCTCACACAAAGTAGAACTGAATAATCAAAGAGCGGTTGTTACAATCTCACAAGACAATGCACTAACCAATGCAATAAGCACCATACGCGACTTGGGGTATAGTGTACCGGCAGTAAAGAAAGTATTTCCTGTTCTGCATATGACGTGCGCATCTTGTGCAGTAAGCGTTGAAAGTATGGTGAAGTCACAAGATGGTATTGTGAGCGCATCAGTAAACTATGCTTCGGCTACGCTTACAGCAGAATACCTGCCAAATATGATAAACGCTGACGGTATTCGTAACGTAGTTCGTTCAATCGGGTACGATCTGCTGATTGAACAGGAAGGAAATGAGACTTTAGAAGCTATTCATGAAGAAAAATATAAGCGGTTGAAATACCGAACATTAGGTGCCGTTCTCTTTTCCTTGCCAGTTGTTATTATTGGTATGTTCTTTATGAATATGCCGTATGCCAATTATATTATGTGGATACTGGCAACACCTGTTGTGGTATGGTTTGGGAAAGACTTTTTTGTCAATGCATGGAAACAAACCAAGCACCGTTCGGCCAACATGGATACATTGGTTGCAGTGAGTACCGGCGTCGCTTATGTATTTAGTCTCTTTAATACTATTTTCCCTCACTATTGGCATGAACGCGGTCTTCACGCTCATGTGTATTTTGAAGCAGCGGCAGTTGTGATAGCCTTTATTCTTCTCGGAAAGCTACTTGAAGAAAGAGCTAAGGGTAATACATCACTGGCAATAAAAAAACTGATGGGGTTGCAACCGAAAGAAGTCACGGTCATTCATGAAGGTGGACACCAAATGCAAGTACCTGTTGAAAAAGTAAACAAAGGAGATGTTATACTTGTAAAGCCTGGAGAAAAAATTCCGGTAGACGGGTTCGTACAACAAGGTAGTTCTTATGTTGATGAAAGTATGTTAAGCGGTGAACCTTTGCCCGTGTTGAAGAATGTTGGTGAAAAAGTATTTGCAGGCACTATTAATCAAAAAAGCAGTTTTGAGTTCAAAGCAGAAAAAGTCGGGGCAGATACTATGCTTGCGCAAATAATACGTATGGTGCAAGACGCGCAAGGCAGCAAAGCACCCGTACAAAAAATGGTTGACAAGATTGCAGGGATTTTTGTTCCTGTTGTATTGGTGATAGCAACCGTAGCATTCCTCGTTTGGTTGATTTGGGGTGGAGAAAACGGATTTACACAAGGGATGCTAGCATTGGTAACTGTTTTGGTAATTGCCTGCCCTTGCGCACTCGGGCTTGCAACTCCTACAGCCATAATGGTTGGTGTAGGTAAAGGTGCAGAAAACGGCATTTTGATAAAAGATGCAGAAAGCCTCGAGCTTACAAAAAAAGTGGATACAATAGTCCTGGATAAAACAGGCACTATTACCGAAGGCAAACCCAGAGTTACAGATATTGCTTGGCTTCACGAAAACGATAAGGCGCAAAGCATTCTCAACAGCATTGAGAAGCAATCAGAGCATCCCTTAGCAGAGGCAGTAGCTGAACATTATAAAGACAGTCCAATAGTATCCATTACTAACTTCAATAGTATAACAGGAAGAGGTGTAATGGGTGAAGTTGGATCGGTAAAGTATTTTATAGGTAACCGAAAATTACTAGAAGAAAATAACATTCGTATAGATGATAAATTGCTTAATAAAGCCAGTGATTGGAGTCAAGCGGCAAGAACGATAGTATGGTTTTCCGATGCTGAAAAAGCGTTGGCAGTATTGGCAATAGCTGATAAAATAAAGGACACCTCCGTTGAAGCAGTAGAACAGCTTCAAGCTTTGGGCATAGAGGTTTATATGCTTACAGGCGACAATCATTCAACGGCAAAAGAGGTGGCTGCAAAGGCTGGAATTATACAATACAAGGCAGAAGTATTGCCGGAACAAAAATCAGACTTTATTAAGCTATTACAATCCCAAGGTAGGGTGGTAGCTATGGTTGGTGATGGCATTAATGATAGTGCTGCACTTGCCCAGGCAGACGTTAGCATAGCAATGGGCAAAGGTAGTGACATAGCCATGGATGTAGCAAAAATGACAATCATCTCGTCAGATTTGAATAAAATACCAAAGGCAATACGGTTGTCAAAACACACGGTATCAGCCATAAAGCAAAATCTATTTTGGGCTTTTATATACAATGTGATTGGCATCCCT
>CALESY010000008.1 GCA_937919945.1 uncultured Chitinophagaceae bacterium
ATACGGGCTTGGTGCAGGAATTGTACAACGATAAATCAGTAGAAGGATTGGCGCGTTACGAAAACGTACAGGAATTACTCAACTCGATCAAAGAATTTACGGAAACACCCGATGAAGAAGGTGAATTGCGCGATAAATCGCTTGGAAGCTACCTGCAACAAATAACGCTGCTTACAGATGTCGATAATCAAAATGACGAAGACCAAGACACTGTAAAGCTGATGACCATACACGCAGCAAAGGGTTTGGAGTTTCCTTGTGTATTCAATGTAGGGCTGGAGGAAAATCTTTTTCCCAGTGCCATGAGTTTGTATGACCGAAACGATCTCGAAGAAGAGCGCCGTTTATTTTATGTGGCTATCACGAGGGCTAAGGACAGGTTGTGGGTTACATATGCCAACAGCCGTTACCGCTTCGGTAACCTGGTACAAAATGAGCCCAGCCGCTTTATAGAAGAGATACCACAAGAGCACCTAGACAAAAGCTTTACAGGCATCAGCAATCGTGCGCAAGGTTCTGTAAACGCATGGGGCAATACGCTGAACCAGGGTTTTGACAAAACACCATCTTTGAAAAAACTTGCGGAAAAATTACAACAGCCATCGCCAACTTCGCATACCCCGTCTGCCGATTTCAAAGCCGATAACCCAATGGAAATGGAAGTAGGCATGGAAGTAGAACACCTGAAATTCGGTTTTGGTAAGATACAAGCGTTGGAAGGTGGGGCGAACAACCGTATAGCCACTATAGAGTTTGGCGGCGGGCATGGGCAGAAGAAAATAATGTTAAACTTTGCTAAAATAAGGATAGTGCGATGACGTAAATTTTTCGTTTTTATGGAATAAGGCTGTTACTTGCATCCTACCACTAAAACGAAAAGATTATGCTATCGCGAAACTATCTTGTAATGCTTGGGTTGCTTTGGGCAACAAGCCATACCCTGTTTGCGCAAACACGCCAAAGTGTAAAAATTAAACATGCTACTGTGTTTCTGAATGGTGCAGAACTCAGCAGCCAGGCAAGCATCAACCTGCCACAGGGCGAATCTGAAATATTGTTTACAAACATTGCGGGCAATGTAAACCAACAAAGCCTGAACATAGGGGCGGGCAATGGTGTGGTAATACAGTCCGCAACGTTTCAGAACAATTTTTTGGTAGCAGAGGTGTTATCTCCCCGCGCACGTGCTATACAGGATAGCATTGAGATGATAGAAAACAGCCGGACAGGTGCAACCAATGCACTAACGGTTATCAATGAGCAGATAGGCATTTTATCGCAAAACAAACAAGTGTCAGGTACCCAAAGCGGATTGTCTGTTGCGGAACTTACCAAGATGCTGGATTTGGTAAAAGCACGCCTTGCAGGGTTATTGGCTGAAAAAGACAAACTGAATGCGATGCTGAAAAAAACGGACGAACGCCTCTCTCTACTGCGTATGCAGTTGGAAGAAGAAAAGAAAAAAGATTTTCAGCCGGGTGGTCAATTGTTAGTTAAGTTTTATAGCCCGCGTGCAACAAGTACTGACGTTAGTATATCGTATGTTGTACCTAATGCAGGCTGGTCTCCCTCTTACGATTTGCGGGTGGATGATTTGAAAAGCCCTGTGAAGTTGTTTTACAAAGCCAATGTATATCAGAACAGTGGCGTAAAGTGGGATGATATTAAAATCAGCCTCTCAACAGGTAACCCTAATGAGGGTGCACAAGCACCTGCATTACAACCCTGGTATCTGGCTTTTTATCAGCCTGTTGCTTATGGAGAGGGGTACATGAATAAAACGCTTTCTTCAAGCGATATAGAAAAAATGCCAAGCAGAAATACTTCATCAATGGTATCCACATCTGCTGGAGTGTATCAGAGTAATAGAGGAGGCTTAAATATGAATGATACTAGAGGGGTGAGTAATTATGTGCAAACAGATAATAGCGGTGTAAATACAGTTTTTGATATTGACCTGCCATATACTGTACCAAGTGATGGTCAAAAACATTTGGTGTCTGTAAAAAATTATGAACTACCTGCTAGTTACCGCTATTTTGCAGTACCTAAAATGGATAGGGATGCTTTCTTGCAGGCGCAAATAACCAATTGGGAAGACCTGAACCTGATACCTGCCGCTACCAATATTTTTTACGAGGGTAGTTATGTAGGGCAAGGCTATATAGATATGCGCAATACCAAAGACACGATGAATATATCGCTCGGCCGCGATAAGAAAATTATCATCCGTCGTGAGCGAGATAAGGAATTGCGTAGTGTAAAAACTATCGGTACAAACATTAAAGAAACATTTGCTTACACCATCAGCATACGCAATACCCGGAAAGAAGCTATCAACATCACGGTGCTGGAACAACTACCCATCAGTAACGATAAAGACATCGTAATAGAAGATACCGACAAAGACGGTGGTGCGTTTGAAGAAACCACCGGCGAAATAAAATGGCTGCTGAATGTAAAGCCAGCAGAAACAACGAAAAAGAAAATAGCCTTCACAGTAAAATACCCCAAAGGCAAAACGATTAATCTATAGTAATTGAAAACGCCCACGCTACAGCGTGGGCGTTTGTTTTTTTAAAAAGGCAGGTTTGGTAAATATTTACAGCAAACTATTCATCATCACCAAAATTCATACCTCCCTCCAGTATATCATCCAGCATAAAGAGCTTGCGGTTTTTTACTTCTTTTTTTTCTGTCAATACTACATCTACTGATGTTTTGTCTTTAAAAGATGTCCATTCACCTGTTACTTTATCACCTTGTATGCTTATTTCCATTACACCCACATCTTCTTCCGTCAATACCAGTTTACCACCCTCGCCTTTTGTCACATCCAGCACTATATAGTCTTCCATATCCTGAAACTTATAGAGTGCATCCCAACCGCATACAGGTTGCGGACATTTACCTTTCAGGCTACGGATGTAGAGTTCCATTTTTATTTCATTATCAAACAGTCCGGTGTAGAGCTTACGTTCTATTACTTCTGTAGCTGTTTGCTTTTTCTCTTCTTCTTCTGGTACATCAATCTTCAGCGGGTTGGTAGTTGGAGTTTGTTTAGCCGCTGCAAGTGCTGCACTATCTTCTGTCTGTCCGCTATCCATCATAGCATATAGCTGTGCTATCAATACATCTTTCAATACTTTCTTTTCGGCTGCCAGTTTTTCATAATATTCTTCTATTGTCTCTGCTTCCAACAAGTTTATTATCCGTCCGCCATACCATTGGTTATTGAAGCCATGAACATCTTTTACAGCAATGCAGAATATTTTGCGCGTCAGTAAATCTTGTACAAAAATGTAGCCACGAAGACGGTAGGGTACTATTTTCTCAAAGCCAATCAACTCCCTTGGTAAAGGCATTTTCTCCAACTCATAGCGGGCTATCAATACATCGCGCCAGTGCAGGCCTGAGTCAACACCTTTTTTGTAAATAAACTTAAAATCGTTAATAATAGCATCATTAAACTCTGGGTCGAATTGTTGTACGGAATGCATGTTGGCTCGCAGGTTTGCTATGCGGCGGTTACCAATAATGCTGGTGTCCTTGTAGCTGAGTACCATATTCCACAGCGTAGCAAATTTTGGGAACAGAGCAGCATAGGCAGAGTCATCTTGCCTAGCCATAGTTTGCAATATCTTGTTAACCAATACTTCTTCGTTTTTTTGTTGTGCCCTTGTTTGTATGCAAGACAACAAGAAGAATATGATAGCCCAAGCGTGTTTCATAGCATGAATATAAAAAAAGAAACCCTCTTTGCAGAGGGTTCTTGTGTATTATAATGAGGTGTGTTATTTAAAATACCATTTCTTTTACATCATCGGCAATTACCAATCTGCCGGCTGTTTTGGCTTTTATCTCATCAATCGTAACGCCCGGTGCATATTCCAGACAACGGAAGCCATCCGTTGTAATGTCAAATACGCCAAGGTCTGTTACTACTTTCTTTACGCATTTAACACCTGTAAGTGGCAGTGAGCATTTTGGCAACAGTTTGCTCTCGCCTTTAGGATTAGTATGTTGCATTGCTACTATGATATTTTTGGCTGCAGCTACGAGATCCATAGCCCCTCCCATGCCTTTTACCATCTTGCCGGGTATCTTCCAGTTGGCAATATCGCCATTGTCAGCTACTTCCATGGCACCCAATACGGTCAGGTCAACTTTACCTGCACGTATCATACCAAAGCTCATGGCACTATCGAAGAAAGCTGAGCCGGGCAGTGTGGTGATAGTTTGCTTGCCTGCATTTATCAAATCGGCATCTTCCTCACCTTCAAAAGGGAAAGGTCCCATACCAAGCAAGCCGTTCTCACTTTGCAATACAACATTTACACCTTCTGGTATGTAATTAGCCACAAGTGTCGGAATGCCGATACCGAGGTTTACATAAAAACCGTTTTGCAGTTCTTTTGCTATGCGTTGCGCTATTTGTTCTTTGTTCAGTGCCATATTTCTGATAATGCGGCAATGCGATAATGTGGCAATGCGGCAATTTTTGTGTTAAGAATTATTTTTTACTCGATTTGATTATTGAATTCAATAACCTCATCACTTCATCTAATTTTTTAGTTATCAATTCATCATATACATACCCGTCAGACTTTTCACATAAATAAAGCCAATACCATGTTTCATGCGCTTCTTTATCCGCTATTTTCAGTTTATGTACAAAATCCGCCTTGCTTTCTGCGCTTTTGGCTTCTATTATATTAGCACCTATCGAAGTTCCACATCTTAATATCTGTCTGGCAATAGTTGTTTTTCTGTCTTTCTCTAATAATTCGGCATATTTAATTATCAATAGCGATAATTCTATAGATGTTTTTACTACAGGATTGTTTTCATATTCTATTCTCATTACCATTATTGCATTGTCGTATTGCCCAATTGCCGCATTAATTATTTCTTTCTCGTTGTTCTTTGTTCAATTCTCTTCTCATAATCCTTGCCTTGAAATATGCGATGGACATAGATGCCAGGGGTATGAATCTCGTTCGGGTGCAGTTCGCCTACAGGTACTAATTCCTCTACCTCTGCAATGGTTATTTTACCGGCCATTGCCATCATCGGGTTGAAGTTGCGAGCCGTATCTTTATAGATTAAGTTGCCTTGCGCATCGCCTTTCCAAGCTTTTACAATCGCAAAGTCTGAATCAAAAGCATATTCCAGCAAATAGTCTTTACCGTTGAAGTTGCGCACTTCTTTACCCTCTGCTACCTCCGTACCAACACCTGCCAACAGATAGACGGCAGGCATACCATAACCACTTGCCATGCAGCGGGTAGCCAGTGTACCCTGTGGTATCAGTTCTACTTCCAGCTCGCCACTCAGCAGCTGGCGTTCAAACTCCGCGTTTTCACCCACGTAAGAAGAAATCATTTTCTTCACCTGCTTTTGTTGCAGCATCAGCCCTATGCCGAAGTCGTCAACACCCGCGTTGTTGGATATGCAGGTAAGATTATTAACACCTTTGCGTACCAATGCAGCAATACAGTTTTCTGGAATGCCGCATAGCCCGAAGCCACCGAGCATAAGTGTCATGCCACTCTCTATACCTTTGATGGCCTCATCGGCATTTGCAACCACTTTATTCATCTGTCCGTAAAATTTGCGCTAAAATACTGCAATTAGCTGATTATAATGTGTTAACCTGTTATTGCCTTAGGCTCGTGTTTTACAGGAAAGTTGACAGACTTAGCAATGAAGCATTTTTTATGGGCTTCGTCGTGCAGTTGGTTGGCTTTTTCAATCATAGATGCATCAGCAACCGTAACTACAGGAAACAATGTTACTTCCGTAAAACGCGCACCCTCGGGGGTATCCATACTCAATACGCCCGTTGCGTTATCAGTGTAATCTGTTACAATAATACCCGCATCGGCACATAGGTGCAAATACCATAGCATATGGCAGCTTGATAACGAATAAAGCAGAGCATCTTCGGGATTGTGTTTTGTACCATCTCCACGAAAAGGTGTATCTGAAGAACAAGCTATTGTTGACTTGCCATCTACAGCCCATGTATGAGCACGCTCATACGCATCATAGCGTATAGTGCCTTCGCCTTTATTGCCCGTCCATGTTATCGTAGCGGCGTAGTAGTGTTGTTTACTCATAGTTATTCTTCGGTTTGTTTTTTTCTTTTCGGCCTTCTCACCAATTCCCCTTTACAATTAGGGCATATATGCTCCATTCCTTTTGTGCAGCCTTCACAGAAAGTACACTCGTAGCTGCATACAAATGCAATACCATCTTGTGGTAGTTCTTTATTACATTTTTCACATACCGGGCGCATTTCCATATACTAAAGTTAAGTATTTAAGAATTCAGCAGATTTCTTGATTGTTATTTTCAGTTCATCATTATCTAACATCTTCGTTATAGGTTTGGGCACTGGTGGGTTCAGGATTGGTTCTTGCAACGCGTATTGCAGCCACAAATTAGTATGCCACTTACCCAGCTTGTAGCCGATGTTTTTGAACAAGCCTATTTCTTCAAATCCGTAAGCTTTATGAAACGCTACACTATTTTCATTCGTAACCAACACACTTGCAAAAACATTGATGTAGCCTTGTTGCCTCAATAATTCAAACAATGTGTTGTATAGTGCCCGTGCTACACCTTTCCGGTGGTGTTTGGCATCAATATACACAGTACTTTCCGGCGACCATTGATAAGCGGCACGTTCTCTGTGTGTGCTGCCGTAAGCATATCCTACTATTTCGCCATCGCACTCGCATACAAGCCACGGATATTGCGCCGTTATCTTTTCAATCTTTGCGCTGAAGTCTGCAACAGATGGTATTTCATATTCAAACGTATTGGCAGTGTGCAATACATAAGGTGCATATACTGCAAGCGCCGCTTCCGCATCAGCGGGTTTTATTAATCGTATATTGTTGTTGTTCATCATCAAGTTTATTAAAACACAAAGCCCCGCAACAGTGCGGGGCTTTGAAATTTGTTAGCGCAAGTACAGCAGCTCGCGATATTTTGGCAGCGGCCACATCTTGTCTTCCACCAGCAGCTCCAGTTTGTCTGCGTGGTAGCGTATTTTATCGAAGAATGTTTTCACATCGTTGCAATACATAGCAGCACGCTTATGCATGTCTTCCACGTTGTTTGCTTTTTTACGTGCTTCAATCATTGCTTCTACATTGTCATTAATTTCCTGTATGTGTCCGCTTACTACTTTCAGTATGTTCAGTTGTGCTTTATAGCTACCCTCACCAAGCCCCAGCTCTTTTAACCCACGTACATTTTCTGCCAGTACATTCTGATAGTTGATGGCAGCAGGCAATATATGGTTGGTAGCCATATAGCCCAGTATACGCGCTTCTATCTGTACTTTCTTTACATATTCTTCCAGCAATATCTCGTGGCGTGCATCCAGTTCGCGTTCGCTATAGATGTTGTTTTCAAAAAATACTTTTTTAGCAGCATCTGTTACAAAAGCATCCAATGCTTCGGGTGTTGTTTTAAAATTGTTCAACCCACGCTTCTTAGCTTCTTCAGCCCATGCGTCGCTATAGTTGTCGCCTTCAAAACGAATCTTCTTTGAATTCGTGATATAGTCGCGTAGTACATGCATCAGCGCTACTTCTTTCTTTTCGCCTTTTTCAATCAGCGCATCTACATCGCGTTTAAAGTTTTTAAGGCTTTGTGCCATGATGGTGTTAAGTACCGTCATCGGAGAACCGCAGTTGGCAGAAGAACCTACAGCGCGGAATTCGAATTTGTTACCTGTGAATGCAAACGGGCTGGTACGGTTGCGGTCTGTATTATCCATCAGCAATTCCGGTATTTGCTTATGGATGTCCAACTTCAGGATAACTTCATCTTGCTCGCTGAATTTATCTTTTACCCTTGTTTCAATTTCATCCAGTACTTCTGTCAGGTATTTACCTATATATACAGATATGATTGCCGGAGGTGCTTCATTTGCACCCAGGCGATGGTCGTTGTTGGCAGAAGCGATAGCAGCACGCATCAGGTCTGCATGGTCGTGTACAGCTTTGATGGCATTCACAAAGAATGTCAGGAACATCAGGTTGGTACGTGGTGTTTTACCCGGGGCTAGCAGGTTTACTCCTGTATCAGTAGCTAAGCTCCAGTTGTTGTGTTTACCGCTACCGTTTACACCTGCAAATGGTTTTTCGTGCAACAATACTTTCAGCTTGTGGCGTTTTGCTACTTTATTCATCACATCCATCAGCAGCGAGTTGTGGTCTACTGCTATATTCACTTCTTCAAATATGGGAGCACATTCAAACTGTCCTGGTGCTACCTCATTGTGGCGTGTACGTAAAGGAATACCCAGCTTGTAAGACTCTTGTTCGAAGTCTTGCATGAATTCGTATACACGGTCGGGAATAGAACCAAAATAATGGTCTTCTAATTGTTGCCCTTTTGCAGGTGAGTGGCCAACCAATGTGCGCCCGCACATTACTAAGTCAGGGCGTGCATTTGCGAGTGTTTCGTCAATCACGAAATATTCTTGTTCCCAACCAAGAGTGGTTGTTACTTTCGTAACATTTTTATCAAAATAATGGCAAACATCAACTGCGGCTTTATCCAATGCAGCGATAGACTTCAAAAGCGGTGCTTTATAGTCGAGCGATTCGCCGTTATATGCTATAAATATAGTAGGTATGCAAAGTGTTTTACCATTAGCAGCTTCCATAATGAAAGCCGGAGATGAAGGGTCCCATGCTGTATAACCACGTGCTTCGAAAGTAGCGCGAATGCCACCATTTGGGAAACTGCTCGCATCAGGTTCCTGTTGTATTAATGCATCACCATCAAATATTTCGATAGCCGTACCATCACTTTTAATGGTAAAGAATGAATCGTGCTTTTCGGCAGTAGTACCTGTTAGCGGTTGAAACCAGTGCGTGAAGTGGGTAACGCCACGCTCCTCTGCCCAAGCCTTCATGCCTGCTGCAATCTGGTCTGCCATCTTCCGGTCTATCTTAGTTCCTGATTTTGCCGAGTTCATCAGGCTTTTGTAAGCCTCGTCGCTCAGGTATTCACGCATAGCGCGACCAGTGAAAACATTTGCGGCAAACATGCTGGTAATGCGCTTACCACCATAATGGGCTACCTTTTTATCCTCGGAAGCCATTTCTTGCAATGCGAGATAACGAAGTGATGACATTAGATTAAATTTTACGCAAATGTAAAATAAATGACATCACTAAACCAAATTTTAAGTGAAAATTGACAGAAAATAAAACATTAAAATAATTTTGTTTTATTTTCAAAAGGGTGTACTATTTGTTCATGAATAATAAAAGAACATGCAAAGTCTTGTTTTACAAGACCTTGTGCAGATATCTGCATCTGTGGATTGGTTAAATGCATAAAAATATTAATATTATAATCATGCTCAATTCTTTCTATTTTTTCGATAGTCATATGGTCAGCAAATTCTACCCCACGCCTGCCCTGCCATTTATACGCTGCTTCCTTAGCGCACCATGCAAGTGTTAGTAGTTTCGCATCGTTATTAAATAATGACTGTTCCGTAGGAGAGAGAAATTTATGTTGTAATGCTTCCATACGCGGGTGCCAGCATTGTATATCAATACCACATTCAACATAGGGACTGATAACGGCTGCCACATAAGGCCATGAATGAGATATAGAGAAATAATACTGATTGTCGTCTATACGTGGTTTGTCGTGCTCGTCGGGGCGGATATTGAGTAGTGGGAAATCTTCTTTCAGATGCTTGAGTAGGAAACGCCCGGCCAAGCGTTCCATCCTGCGCTTTTCAGCCTTGATGTCGGGAGCAGGCAAGCCGGTACGCTCTGTAAAAAAGCTTTCAGGCTCTTCTATCTTCCATATAGCAGCAAGGCTGTAAGGGTCGCTGCTCCATTCGCGGTACAAAGGCATAGTGTAAAATTAGCTGATTAGTTAGTATGCTAATCATTACATCAGCTTATCAATATTCACATATTACAAACATTAGCTAATAAGCTAATCATCACATCAGCTAATAGACGTTATATTTGCCCTCATGATATTATCTGACAAACGCATACTGGAAGAAATAGAGAAAGGGACTATCAAGATAGAGCCTTACAAGCGTGATTGTTTGGGAAGCAACAGTTATGACGTACACCTTGGCAGTACATTGGCTACCTACAAAGAACACATTATAGATGCGAAGAAGCATAACCAGATAGAATGTTTTGAAATACCTGATGAGGGCTTTGTGTTATACCCGCATATTTTTTACCTGGGTGTAACGCTGGAGTACACAGAAACACATGCACACGTACCTTTTCTGGAAGGTAAATCGAGCACAGGGCGTTTGGGTATAGATATACATGCTACAGCGGGTAAAGGTGATGTGGGCTTCTGCGGTAACTGGACGCTTGAAATATCTGTAAAGCAGCCTGTAAAAGTATATAAGGGTATGCCGATAGGGCAGCTCATTTACTTCCCTGTTGATGGCGATATAGAAGTGAAATACAACCAAAAGAAAAATGCCAAATACGGCAACCAACCCAACAAGCCAATAGAAAGCATGATGTGGAGGAATGAATTTTAGGCCTGTGATTGACCTATGATTACTTATGACTTTAGAATAATTGATAGATAAAAGAAACAGCACCATTTATTGGTGCTGTTTCTTTTTATGTGTAATAATTTAGTACGCTATTTCTTTAATGCCAACAGCAACTCATCCAACTTTTCAAGTGTAGCAATCATCCCTGCTTCCATACCCATATTAATAACTGTTTCCAAATCGTTGAGTGTGTTGTAATAAACAATCGTTTCAACCACTGTATTCTCAGCCTTATCAGTAAATGTAACTTCCCACTTTGCACCAGGTAGGTCTTTATTTATTTCGCCTGCTTCGTTGCAAAATGCATCTGTTGTTTCGTAATAGTCAATCGGTCTGATATTATTATAAATAGTGTACCCCCAATACTCATTGCCTTCCTGGTCAACCATTGCATAATGCCAATGTCCGCCATTGCTGAAATCCATCGATTTCGTTTTGGTAGTAAATGGTTTGGGTGCGAACCACTGATTTAGGAGTTCTTCTTTAGTATAACAGTCCCAAACTAATTGACGCTCAGCAGCAAATTCTCTGCTTATTGTCAGTGTGTTATTTTCTTTGTTTACAAGAAAATCGAATTGTAATCTATTCATGTTTCCTTTTTTATATAGTTAATAATGTTTCGTCCAGATTTTTGAGTGCCATCGTAAACCCTTCTTTAAAACCCATTTGAATCATGGTATCAATATCCTCGAGCTTATCATGTAGTAGTGTGATGTTTACAATCGTTAAGCCGTTTTTTTCATTGAAATGATTAGTCCATAAAGAACGGGGTTTGATGTTGTTTTCTATGCCATCTTCATCACAAAATGCGTCCAACCAAGACAATAATTTGTTGGTTTCTATAGCCTTATAATCAGCTTTACACCACATTTTTTCTCCTGTAGGGCTTACCATCGCATACAGCCACATATGGCCTACTTTCAGATCCAATATTTTGGTTTCGATGTGATAAGGTTTGGGTGCCCACCATTTGTCTAATAATGCTGCATCAGTCCATGCTTGCCAAACCATTTTAATATCTGCATTGAATTCACGCGTTATGTGAATCGTTTTATTTTCTCTGTTTACTGAGAAATCAAACAACAAATTGGTGTTCATTTTTTCCCTTTTTTAATGGTTGATAATAAGTCGTCAAGCTGGTTGAATCGAGTTTCCCAGATTTTTCTGAACTGTTCAAGCCATTTGTCTATTTCTTTCATCTTTTTTATTTCAAGTTGATAGTATATTTCTCTGCCTACTTGCTCTTGTTTTATCAATTCACACTCGGTAAGTATCCGCAAGTGTTTTGATACAGCTTGTCTGCTGGTGTCAAAATGCTCTGCAATAGCATTGGGTGTCATAGCCTGTACTGCTATTAGTGTTATTATGCCCCTTCTGGTAGGGTCTGCTATTGCCTGAAATATATCTCGTCTCATCTATTATTTTTATTTTACGAAACCAATTGGTTGCAAATATATGTGCAACTATTTGGTTTCGCAAATAATTTTTTTAAATAATTTTTTAGTTTAACTAAGAAGGATGTGTTAACATGAAAATGGCTCAATGATATTCATTGAGCCATTTCTTAATTAAGTTATTGATAATTAACCTTCCGCCACACTGTCTTCATATATCAGCGAGCTGCGGCCATTGCGTTTTTCTTGTGCTTCCTTAGCAGCTTTAATAAAAGCCACAAACAATGGGTGCGGATTTTCTACCGTACTCTTATATTCCGGGTGAAACTGTACACCTACATAGAAAGGATGATCTTTAATTTCTACCACTTCTACCAGTCCGGTTTTTGGATTTTTACCTACAGGTATCATCCCCGCTTTTTCGTATGCCTCTATAAATTCGTTATTAAACTCGTAACGGTGGCGGTGGCGCTCCGCTATTTTAGTAGCGCCGTATATAGATGCTGTACGCGAATCGCTACGCAACTCACAATCGTATGTACCAAGGCGCATAGTACCGCCCATTTGTGTGATGTTTTTTTGCTCTTCCATCATGGCTATCACCGCATCGTTGGTATCAGGGTTCATTTCGGTAGAGTGGGCTTTGCTCATACCCAACACGTTGCGTGCAAACTCTACACAAGCCATTTGCATACCGAGGCAAATACCGAAGAAAGGTATTTTCTTTTCGCGCGCATAGCGTATAGCATCAATTTTACCTTCTATGCCACGGCTGCCAAAGCCCGGTGCTACCAGTATCGCATCCAGATTTTGCAGTTTTTCTATTGCGTTTTCTGTAGTCAGGTGTTCGGAGTGTATGTTGCGAACTTCTACTTTACATTCATTCATTGCGCCAGCATGTATCAATGCTTCCAGAATTGATTTGTAAGCATCCTGCAACTCTACATATTTGCCTATTAAGCCAATAGTCACTTTTGATTTAGGGTAGCGCAGTTTGTTCAGAAACTCTTTCCACTTAGTCAGGTCAGGGTCTGTGCCCATAGGCATATTCAGCTTTTTCAGGCATATTTCGTCAAGCCTTTCGCGCATCATTTCCAAGGGCACACCATAGATGGTGTCAGCATCCAATGCTTCAATAACTGCATCTTGTGTTACATTACAGAACAGTGCAATTTTGCGTTTCAGGTCTTTATATAATGGCTCCTCTGTACGGCAAACGAGCACATCGGGGTTCAGTCCGTGTTCGCTCATCATTTTTACCGAGTGCTGTGTAGGTTTTGTTTTTAATTCTTTTGCCGCTTTCAGATATGGAATAAGTGTCAGGTGAACAACCAATGCACGGTCGTCGCCCAATTCCCATTTCATTTGGCGTACAGCTTCTACATATGGTAGTGATTCGATATCACCAACAGTACCGCCCAATTCGGTAATAACAATATCGTATTTGTTGTCTTTCCCCAACAAAGTCATACGACGTTTTATCTCGTCTGTAATGTGCGGGATAACTTGCACAGTCTTACCGAGATACGCACCTTCACGTTCTTTATTAATTACATATTGGTAGATACGACCTGTAGTAACGTTATTGGCTTGCGATGTATAAGTATTCAGGAAACGTTCGTAGTGGCCGAGGTCAAGGTCGGTTTCTGCTCCGTCTTCAGTTACATAACATTCACCATGCTCGTAAGGATTAAGGGTACCGGGGTCAACATTGATATATGGGTCAAACTTTTGAATGGTAGTACGAAAACCACGCGCTTGTAAAAGCTTTGCTAGAGATGCGGCTATAATGCCCTTACCTAATGATGAAGTAACGCCCCCGGTTACAAAAATATACTTGGTCATAACGCTCCTGTTTTTGATGACCGGTAGCGCAGCATACAGATATTACAATAAAATAAAGGAAGTAGCTGTTGCGGTCGCACAAAGTTATAAACTCAAGCGGCATTTTAAAAATATAATTAACCGACAGACAATTTGTATGTGTATAAACACTGAATTAATATTTTCAAAAATCCCCCCTTTTTTGCTACTACATTTTATTTATTTTAACATTTATTATTCTCTTATTTATGGTAATAAATCCATTTTTGTCACGTTAATGTAAACAGACCATTAGCCAACTCTCCCCAATGCGTCATTTTATACTGTTCTTAACCTGCTTGCTGCTTGCCGGCGCAGCATTTGCACAACCCATAACCATAACCGGTTCAGTTTCAGATACACTCAACAGCAGCCCGTTACCCAATGCCTGCATTACCATATTGCGTGCAAAGGACTCTGTAATGGAAACTTTTACCCGTACTAAAGAAGATGGGTCTTTTTCGCTGAAAGTAAAAGAAACAGGTAAGTATTTATTGATGACCAGTTACCCCGGCCTGGCAGAATATGTGGACGTATTCAACGTAAAAGATAGGAAAGACATGAGCATTGGCATGATACCTATGGTATCGAAAATGCATTTGTTGAAAGAAGTAGTGCTTACACAGCAATACGCAGCCATTAAGGTAAAAGGTGATACGATAGAATACATTGCTGATAGCTTCCTGACCAAAGAGAATGCGGATGTAGAGGCACTGCTGAAAAAACTACCCGGTATACAAGTAGATAAAAACGGGCAGATAGTAGCACATGGCGAAAAAGTTGAAAAGGTATTGGTAGATGGAGAAGAGTTTTTTACAGACGACCCGGCCGTAGTAACCAAAAGTCTGCAAGCCAAAGCGGTAGATAAAGTACAGGTGTTTGATAAAAAAAGTGAACAAGCAGAATTTACTGGTATAGACGATGGCGAAAAAACACGTACTATCAATCTGCAACTGAAAGAAGATAAAAAGAAAGGTTATTTCGGTAAGGTAGTGGCGGCAGGTGGGCCGGGCGATGACCAAAACTTTTTTGAAAACCAAGCTATGTTTAATGCCTTCAAAGGCAAACGGAAATTATCCGTATTCGGCATCATGGCCAATACGGGTAAGATGGGGCTGGGTTGGGAAGACAGAGATAAATTTGGCGGTGGCGGCGGCGGTACAACTGAGATGACCGAAGATGGTGGTATGATAACCTACTTCAGCAACAGCGACGATATGGAAAGCTGGAATGGCCGATATAACGGTGAAGGCTTCCCTCGTGCATGGACGGCTGGAGGCCACTACTCTAACAAATGGAAGCAAGATAAACACCACCTTGGTGGAAACTATCGATACGGTAAGCAGGATATATCTGCCATTACCAACACGCTATCTGAAAATGCATTACCCAATAACCGTAAAAACTTCAGCAATACGACAGTAGATAAATATTCGGTGGGGCAGCGACATAGGGCCGATGGTAATTATACATGGACGATAGACTCCATGTCAACCATTAAACTGACTGCCAATGCAGGCCATTCAAACACCATCAGCACAACACGCAATAATGCACGTACAGCAAATGAGGTAGACTCTGTATTGAATAATAACAATCAGGTAAGTACTAATGACGCTACTACTAAAAGCATGAACGCCACGCTCGACTATCGTCAAAAATTCAAGAAAAAGGGTAGGACATTCTCACTAAACCTAACAGAGAACTACAGGGAAACTGTTAGCGAGGGTTTTCTGAAATCAACCATTACTCAATACCAACGCGATACAAATACCAATGCTGTATTGGGTGTATTTAATACTACATTCGACCAACGCAAGGATAATGAAAGTACCCAATTATCATTATCTGCAAGGGCCACGTATACAGAACCGTTATCAAAAGTTGCATTCTTGGATGCCAGCTACTCTTTCAAAGTTGATAATAATATAGCACGCAGGGAAACATTCAATAAGCAAGCTCCTACGGATGATTCTTACAACAAGCTCGATTCATTTTTCAGCAACAACTTTGCTTTCAATGTAATGACACACACAGGCGGTGCCAATGTGCGCTTTGTGTTCAAAAAACTAACTATGTCGGCAGGTGGTTCCGTATCAAATGCATCCTTCAAGCAGGAAGACCTGATGACAGATACTGCACGCACTTACAATTTCACCAACTTCTTCCCCAAAGCATTTGCCAGCTATAGCTTTAATAAGCAACGTCGCATTCGCCTCGATTATAGTGGCTATACCACACAACCAACTATAGACCAGATACAACCGCTACGCAACAATACCGACCCGCTGAACATAGCAGTTGGTAATGCAGGTATAACACAGTCATTTACACACAATGTCGGCTTCAGCTTCAACGATTATAAGATGCTTACCAACAGGTATATCTGGATGAACTTCAACATGAACTTTGTTGACAACGCAATAAGCAGGTCAGATAACATTAATGCACAAGGCTTGCGTACCTATCAATATATTAACGTAGATGGTAACTATAGTGGTTGGGGTTATATAGGAATTGGCAGGCAGTTTAATAAAATCAATTTCGATGCAGGTGTTTATGGTAGCCTTGGGCTCAACCACATCAACAACGTGATAAACGGAGCATTAAATAAAAGCGATAACAACAGGTATAGTGTAGGCTTGCGTTTTGACTGGCATACGGAAGACGATAAGTTTGATATCAACTACAACCCTGAAATAACATACAACGACAACAAGTCAACCATCAACACACAAACAACCAGTTTCTGGACGGTTGACCAGGAGTTTTCTGTATCGTATGAATTGCCGAAAAAATTTGAAGTAGGTAGCAATGTAGAATGGTATATCCGCCAACAAACAAGCGTATTTGACAGGAACAACAACGTTTTCAGGTGGAATGCCTATGTAAGTAAGAAGTTTATGAAAAACGACCAGCTTGAATTGCGTATATCAGCCTTCGATATATTGAATCAAAATCTTGGTTTCAGCAGGTATGCACAAAACAATTTTGTAATGGAAAGCAACTATAATACCATTCGCCGTTATGGCTTGGTTTCGCTGACATGGAATTTTACAAAAACAGCTGCAGGTACACCGCCAGAGCAAGATGCAGGTAATATTATTAAAATGATAAAATAACCCTTATGAAAAAGATAATTGCAGCCATCATATTATTTGCATCTGCTTTCAGTGCGAATGCACAATTTACCCAATATGGTAAAATAGAGTATGAACGAAAAGTAAACCTGAAGCGTTTATTGAACGATCTGGACGATGATCAAAAGCAATGGGTTGATCGTTTTCGCTCCCAGATACCTGACTATACAATTACCTATTTCGATTTGTATTTCAATACATCGAAATCACTTTACAAACCGGGTAAGGAAGTAGAAGGAGGTACTAAATTGTGGTTTGCACAATCTCCTGCTAACGATAATGTAGTATTAACTGATTTCGGTACAGAAAAAGTAAAGGCGAATAAAACAGTATATGAGCAGAAGTTTCTGGTAGAAGATACTATGCGAAAAATAGAATGGAAGATATATGATGAGATTCGCGTGATAAGCAATTACAAATGCCGCAAAGCAGTAGGTAAAATGTTCGACTCTGTATTTGTAGTAGCGTACTACACCGAAGATATAATAGTAAGTGGTGGGCCGGAAATGTTCAGCGGCTTACCGGGTATGATATTGCAAATAGCCATACCGCGTATGCACACTACATGGATAGCACAAAAGATAGAGTTAGTAAAACCAAAAGACACTGATTTTGTAACCAGCGACAAAGGCAAGAAAATAAACCAGAAAGAAATGTACGAAACCCTTAAAACAAGCTTCAAAGACTGGGGTAAATATGCTGATAAAAATCTTTGGTGGACATTGTTGTAAAGAATAAAGCCCCGAATTTCGGGGCTTTATCATGTTTTATTATCCTATTGCATGTTCCAAGTCCGCTATCAAATCATCTGCATCTTCTATACCTACACTCAGGCGTATCAGGCTATCAACTAAGCCGTTCTTAATGCGTTCTTCTCTTGGTATAGAGCCGTGCGTCATACTTGCGGGGTGTCCTATCAAAGATTCTACACCACCTAAGCTTTCGGCCAAAGAAAAGAGCGCTGTTTTCTTCAACACACTCATGGCCGCTTCTATATTGTCATCTTTCAGCGTAAAAGATATCATACCACCAAAGCCACGCATTTGTTTCTTTGCTACATCGTGGTTGGGGTGGTCGGCAAATCCGCACCAATACACTTTGCCTACTTTGGGGTGGTTGCGTAGGTAGTTAGCTATTTTCTCGCCGTTCTCGCAATGGCGTTGCATACGTACATGCAGTGTTTTTATACCGCGTAGTACCAACCAACAATCGTGCGGGCCGGGTACAGCACCGCAGCTATTTTGTATAAAGCGTAGTTTCTCTTCCAGTGCAGCATCTTTCATTATCAGCGCACCATGCACCACGTCGCTATGCCCGCCTAAGTATTTGGTAGCAGAGTGCAGTACTATATCCGCGCCCCAGTCAAGCGGGTTTTGCAGGTACGGAGATGCAAATGTATTATCAACCACCAACAGCAGTTTGTGTTCTTTGGCAATCTTTGCACAGGCTTCTATATCCACAATATTCAGCAATGGGTTGGTTGGTGTTTCTGCCCATATCATTTTAGTATGGGTATTAATATAGTTGCGTATGTTTTCCGCATTGCCCATATCTATAAAATGAAACTTAATACCATAGTTGGCAAACACTTTGGTAAAGATGCGGTACGTACCACCATACAAGTCGTTGGCAACAATCACTTCATCGCCGGGCATCAGCAGTTTGGCAACAGCATCGGTTGCTGCCATACCACTACCAAAGCACAGGGCATGGTTACCGTTTTCAATAGCAGCCAGCGCGTTTTGCAATACGGTACGTGTAGGGTTTTGTGTACGTGCATATTCGTATCCCTTATGGTCGCCGGGGGCAGCCTGCACATAGGTAGATGTCTGGTAAATAGGTGTCATGATAGCACCTGTTGTAGGGTCTGGTTCTACGCCTGCATGTATCAGTTTGGTAGCCAGTTTATGATTCTTATTATTCATTGCCATTTGCTTATTAATGGCTGCAAAGGTATAGATTTCATAACTTTACCCAATGCAGCAATCGCACGTACGGCCAACAGATGATTTGAACCCGCAGGAACGCGAATACGAAAACAGTATTCGTCCGCAATCCATTGCCGATTTTTCGGGACAGCCCAAGCTGATAGAAAACCTGCGTGTATTCATCAAAGCTGCCAACCTGCGTGGCGATTCGCTAGACCATGTATTGTTTCATGGCCCCCCGGGTTTGGGCAAAACCACCCTGTCGCGCATTGTGGCAAACGAGTTGGGTGTAAACATAAAAGAAACCAGTGGCCCCGTTATAGAAAAACCTGCCGACCTAGCAGGACTCCTCACCAGCCTGGAACCACGAGATGTATTATTTATTGACGAAATACACCGTTTAAGCACTGTAGTAGAAGAGTACCTCTATGCAGCTATGGAAGATTTTAAGATTGATATTATGATAGACAGCGGCCCGGCAGCCCGTTCTGTTCAAATCAATCTCAGCCCGTTTACATTGGTAGGTGCTACCACACGTAGCGGTTTACTGACTTCTCCTTTACTCAGCCGTTTTGGTATCAAGTCTCGTCTCGATTATTATAATGCAGAAGTGTTACAAGGCATTGTGATGCGTGCTGCAGGATTGATGCAGGTAAAGATAACTTCTGATGCTGCTATGCAGATAGCTGGTCGTAGTCGCGGTACACCTCGTATTGCCAACGGGCTGCTACGCCGTATGCGCGACTTTGCACAAGTATTGGGAAATGGTGTGATAGACCTTGCGATTGTTGAACATGGTTTAAGAGCATTGAATGTTGATGAAAGTGGGCTGGATGATATGGACAATAAAATTCTCAATACGCTGATAGATAAATTCAAAGGTGGGCCAACAGGCATCAATAATATAGCAACAGCAGTTGGCGAAGAAGCAGGCACTATAGAGGAAGTATATGAACCATTTCTGATACAAGAGGGTTACATCATGCGTACGCCACGCGGCAGAGAAGCCACCGAAAAAGCATACAAACATTTAGGAAGAAAGAAACCGGGAGAGGCAGGTAGTTTATTTTAGTGTAATTCTGCCACAGTAAATAAATTTTGCAACAACGTATCCCAGCTATACTTCTGTTTTTCAGTTGCTATGTTTTGTTGCAAATCCGGTAATGAGCCTGTTTCATAAAACTTAACAATAGCATTTGCAATGGATGTTGAATCAGGTTCTGCTACAAAGCCCACTTTACCATCGGGCACTACTTCTGCCAGTCCGCCCACATTGGTTACCACCATTGGTTTTTCAAAATGATAGGCCACCTGCGTTATGCCGCTTTGTGTAGCTGTACGATAAGGTTGCACTACTAAGTCGGCAGCAGAGAAGTAATATTTTATCTCGTCGTTGGGTATGAATGATGTAAACAGGTGTACATTATCAGCAATGCTGTTTGCTTCTATTTGTTGCATATAAGCATCACTATCTCCGTAAAACTCTCCGGCTACTATCAGTTTAATGCCTGCTTGTTTGATGCGCTCATCTTTCATTGCATCGAGCAGAATGTCCAACCCTTTGTATTTGCGGATGAAACCAAAGAAGAGTATATATTTTTCACTCGGATTCAACCCCAACTTTTTGGATGCAGCTTCTTTACTTACTGCCTCGCCATAATTATCATACACTGGGTGTGGGCTGAAGACAGCTGGCTTGTCGGTAAACTGCCGCAGGTCTTTCAATACATCCCTGCTCATGGCCAGAAAAGCATCGGCGCTTTTCAGAAAGTATTTGGTAAATGCCATATCACCCGGACGATGTTCATGTGGTATCACATTGTCTGTGATGGCTACAATTTTAGTGTGTTTGTTTTTACGAACCCTGCGTAGTATTGTGCCAAAGCATGGCCCCATAAACGGCAGCCAGTAGCGCACAATAATCAAATCGGGCTTCTCTTGTTTGATGCGGTTGCCTACACTTATCCAGTTCAGTGGGTTGATGGAATTAATTAGACTGCGTATTTCTAACCCTTTAGGTGCAGGTTCGTCTGTAAACTGCGATTTGCCGGGGAATAGAAACGAAGGATACTGTAATGAAAAAGAATAAATAACCACCCGATGCCCTTGCTGCTGCAATACTTCGGCCATACGCTCATTAAAGGTAGCTATGCCGCCGCCACGCAGCGGGTGTGCCGAGCCTATGATGGTTATGTTCATTTACAATACGGTTTTAAAATCCACTTGTGCTTTTTCGTAGTCAGTTGGTATACCTATGTCTATAAAATAAGCATCGCTCACAAAGCCATACAAATTGCCTTCATGCACAAACGCTTCAAAATAATCTTTCTCAAACGAATATTTTTCGGGCAACCCTTTTGCTGCTAATGCTGCTTTATTAATGATGTATACGCCGCCATTTATCAAACCTTCATCATAATATTTCTTTTCTTCAAATGCAGTAATACAGTTGTTTTCATCCATTTTCACAACACCATATCTTTCAAACTGCTGCATGGGCTTCAATGCAAGTGTTGTTGCTGCTTGTTTGGCTATATGAAACGCATACGTCGCATGTATATCTGCTCGAAACATGGTATCGCCATTCAGTACTGCCACATTTTCTTCGTTAGCTTTTGTAAGTGCCAGACTGATACCGCCACCTGTGCCAAGGGGTGTTTCTTCTATTACATAATCTACCGCAAAGCTTCGCTGTTGTGTTTGCAGCCATTCCGTTATAACTTCATGCTTAAAACCAAGCGATAATATTACCCTTGTACATTTTTGTTGCTCCAGATAATCAAATATATAATGCAGGAAAGGTTGGCTATTGACAGGCGCCATACATTTGGGGTACAAGCCTATTACGCTTTGCAGCCTTGTACCCAATCCGCCTGCCAATACTACACATTCCATTATATGCTCCAGGTTGACAGCCCGTGTTCCACAAAGCTGTAGTTACGAAACTCGCCACCGAATTGTGCCAATGCTTTCTTTACTGCATAGCGTGTATTGGCTGGGCAGTAAAACATCATAAAACCGCCACCACCCGCACCACTTATCTTACCACCAGTAGCACCGGCATCTAATGCAGTCTGATATATGCCATCCATCGCGTCGTTGGATATGCCTTGCGCCATCTGCTTTTTGTAACGGAAGCCGTAGTCCAGTATTGAGCCTATTTCATCAATATTGCCTTTCAGTAATGCTTCTTTCATCATATTGGCTTGCTCTTTCAGTTGATGCATTGCCTCTATAGATTTTTCATTCTTCTCAGTAACGTTTTTGCTCTGTGCTTCTATAATGGTAGATGACAAACGGCTGGTAGATGTAAAGTATAGCAGCAGGTTATTTTCCAACTCAAACAATAGTTTTTGTTTGATGCGCAACGGATTTACTATCACACGGTTTTTTTCATAAAACTCCATAAAGTTTACTCCACCAAATGTAGCTGCATACTGGTCTTGTTTGCCGCCTGCCATAGCCAGGTCTTCGCGTTCTATTTCATAAGCCATATGTGCTATGTCGTATTCGCCCAGTGGCAATCGCAGCCATTCTGTAAACGCGCCTATAATAGCTACCATTAGTGTAGAAGAGCTGCCTAAACCACTACCTGCAGGTGCATCCACAAAGGTTGTAAGTTTAAAACCGCTAGGTACTGCACCATACTTTTTTACAATGTGGTTATATGCTCCTTTTGCAAGATTCAGCTCCCCGTTAACAGGCAACGTATCAGTGAAGGCACAGGTAGTAATTTCATTTCTGTCTGTAGCTTCAATGATTATTTCAGACATGCTCAGAGGCTCTATGCTTGCGTATGCATAGAGCGATATAGTTGCATTGAGGATGGCACCTCCATACAAATCGCAATAGGGGCTCACATCTGTACCGCCACCCGCCAGTCCTATACGCAAAGGTGCTTTGCTTCTGTATATCATATTATTTTGCAGATGCGCTAAAATAGTTATTCTTATTGAGGTTGGTTATTTGCACCTTTGTTAAAACGCTGATAAAGCCAAAATAGTACGATGCCTATTGCTCCGCCAATACCATCTGCAAGTGTATCTATGTTATCTTGGCTACGGTTGGGTATGTAGTGCCCTTGTACATATTCTACAAGCCACCCTATAAATACAGCTATTAGCATCAGCATAAGTTTGTAATATCCTTTGCCATTCCGTACTGTCCTGTGCCACAATATGGTGAAGATGCCAAACAGTACCATATGCGCCCATTTATCAGCCAATGGTATATTTACCCTCGGCAGGTCTTGTCCGGGTATAAAACACAAAAACAAAATGAGCAAAGTCCATAGCGATGCTATCAACTTTGCTCTGTTATTATTTGTGAAATTGCTTTTTGTAGTAATGCGTGGTTGCATTATTCACCCACCAGTGCTTTGTAAGCGGCTGCATCCATTAGTGCATCCACATCGGCAGTATTATCAACTGTCATTTTTATCATCCAGCCTGCACCATACGGGTCTTGGTTTACACTTTCAGGTGTGCCGTCCAGCCCCACATTTACTTCGTTTATAGTACCTGCAACCGGCAAGTACAGGTCAGACACTGTTTTTACTGCTTCTACAGTACCAAAAACATCATTTGCACCAAAGCTTTTGCCTACCGAGCTGATGTCAACAAAAACTATATCACCCAATTCGCGCTGGGCAAAGTCCGTAATACCTACGGTTGCTGTATTACCTTCTAATAATATCCACTCGTGGTCTTTTGTGTACTTGAGATTTTCAGGAAACTGCATCTTTAAAAATTTGGGTAAAAATAGCAGATTATTGATAATAAAAAACAAATCGAAATGCTGTAAATATTTAACTATAGGTTAAACACATATAGTTAAAAAAATATAATTTTGAAAGAACATAAAAATCTTTGTAATTTACGAGGTCTTAGTAAGGCTAATTTAAAGACAATGTTATGATTTATAATGTATTACAATCCTTAAAGATTTTCTTGCTGGCAGTTATTTGTACTATCACTTCTATTAACTCCTATGCTCAGGTAGATTATACCATTGGTACAGGTACGACCGATAATGGACAATATGGTCTTCCAACTCCTTTCGAAGATTTTTATGATGGCGACAGGCAGCAATTTCTTTTCCGAGCATCTGAGCTGACTGCTGTTGGTATGGGTCCGGGTCTTATAACTGCAATAAAATGGAATGTAAATAATAAATACAGTCAAAGGGCGATACCCGGTTATGAAATCACAATCGGAACCACAACTCTTAATGACTTAAGCGGTGGCTGGGCAACAGGTATTACAACACCTGTTTTTTCAGTAGGCTCTACCGGTACATATACAGTTACTACAGGCATTAATGCTTTTACCTTGCCAACACCAATGGTTTGGAATGGTACGGATAATATTGTTATCCAAGTATGTCATGGTAGCACCGTTGCGCCTTGTTATACATATACTAACTGTGCTGCAGTTAATTATACAAACACACCTTTTGTAAGTACACGTTACAATCGCCAAGACTGTTCTGGCAGCCTTTGTAATAATACTACGGGCTATTCCTTAACCTCTCCGCAAGCAAGGCCCAATACAATATTTACCTATGGCGTGCCTTGTACTGGTACACCTAATGGATACACCGTAAATGCCCCGTATGAAGTTTGCCCCGGCAAGCAGTTTACCGTTGGTCTGAATGGTTCTTTCCTTTCAAATCTTACGCACGATTGGGAGTATTCAAATGATGGTACTACATGGATTGCCTATGGTGGTACAGTTGGCATCAACGGTCAGATTACTGATGTAATACAAGCTCCGCGTTGGTATCGCTGCAAAATAACTTGTACTAATTCAGGACTATCATTTACTACACCACCTGCACAGGTTAGGATAGCACCTTTCTATTATTGTTATTGTGATGCTGCACCAACTACAGCACCCGGCCTTGATATTGGTAATGTTAAGGTAATCAACTTGACAAGTGGTGATACTGTACTGAATAATGGTAATTCAACACCTGCATTAAACAATGCTACAGCTAATAAAACCTACACCACTTTCCAATTTCCACCTGTACCACAGGTTGTGATGTATAGGGATACAACTTATCGATTCCTGGTATCGCAAATAAATTCTACTGCTACTTTCAAGCCAAGCTTTGTAGCTATATTTATTGACTTAGACAGGAATGGAACATTCGATTTCGGTGAAAAAGTAATGGAAGCCAATATCAATGGTGGTTCAGCCATTGCAAATACAGAGTCTGCAACATTTAAAATACCTACTGCTGCACAAATTGGCTTTACCGGTATGCGTGTTGTATTAAGCAGTGGTAAAGTGGATTCTTGCGGCTTTGGTATGACAGAAGGTGAAGTAGAAGATTATCTCGTTGATATGCGTTATGAGCCTTGTAAAGGGCCTGGTAATCCTGGTACATTAGTTTCTACATCCAATAAACTGTGTACAGGGTATGATTACATTACTCAAAACAACGGTTACGAAACTACTAAGTCTGAATTGATAAGGGTATGGCAAATATCAGGCGATAATGTATTCTGGTCAACTATAGCCGGTAGTGCTGATAAAGATACTTTAATGCGTGTGTTTAACGGCCAACCACTTTATTATAAAGTGCGCATGATTTGCCCGCGCACCAAAGACACATCATATAGCTCTTCAATGAAGATTGATGCACGTGAGGGTTATAAATGTTATTGCTATAGTCAGGCAATTGGCGGAAACCCTAAGGATTCTCAAAACCCTAAAGACAGTAGCGATATCGGTGGTATTGTATTCCACACATTCAATACTAATACCGGCGGTGCACATTTGTTGAATCAATATGCGCAGGAAAAACGCACTGACTATACAGATAATGCACCTATGATGCTGGATGTAGACAGTACATATCAATTAACTGTTTACCACACATTACGTACGCCTGTACATGGTGATGCGAAAGTGACTGTGTTTATGGATTTTAATAATAATAAAGAGTACGACGCCCCGTATGAGCGCGTTTATACAGGTTATACAAATGTCGGTAGCTTCACGATTGTAGATAAAATAACTATACCTAGTACTGTTATTACAGGTGTGCCAACAGGCATGCGTGTTATATTGAACAATAATATTTCACCAAACATACCTTCTGATCAGGCTTGTGGTGCGTATACTTCTGGCGAAACGGAAGACCTGATGGTGCAGTTTGTAAAACGCTTCCCTGCTTCTGTAAGCAATGTAAGCAGTATAGACAACTTCGGTATGTTCCCTAACCCTACTACGGGCAAGTTCCGCCTGCAGTTTGCAAGCGCCAATGCACTGAATGACGTAATGGTAAGCATCACCAATATCACAGGTCAAGTGGTTATGCAGCAAACTGTAAAACACAACGGTGGTACGTTTACGCAAGACTTTGATTTGAGCAACAAAGCGCGCGGTGTGTATGTAGTAGAATTGCGTAGCGCAGATGGAGTAAAAGCAGTACAACGCTTAGTGATAGATTAATCAAATATTGAACTTTACATACAAAGCCCCACGCAAATGCGTGGGGCTTTTTTGATCTCTGAAAGAATATATAAAACTTGTTTCAGAATGTCAAATTAAATTTCGGCTAAAAAACCTATAAATCCTGCTAAACGGGCTATAGATAAGGCTTGTACTATTGTCCATAACTTTATCCACAAAGGGTTGATTACTTCTTTTCCCATTAGGTGTGCTTTTAGATATTTTCGCTATCCACACGAAACTTTTTTAATTCTTTAACAAATAATATTTCGATACCCATGGCAGCAACAAAAACGAATAAGCAAGGTGCCGGCTTGCAATTCAACCGCCACTATACACGCGATGGCGTGAATCCGTTTGATATGTTCGAGTACGATTACCGCACATCGGTAATCCGCAACCCGAATGGTGAAAAAGTATTTGAGATGACTGATGTGGAAGTGCCAAAACATTGGTCGCAAATAGCAACAGATATCCTTGCGCAAAAATACTTCCGCAAAGCAGGTGTACCACAGGCAGATGGTAGCCTTGGCCGTGAAACTTCTATCAAACAAGTGGCACATCGTTTGGCACATTGCTGGCGTTCATGGGGCGAAAAATACGGCTACTTCGCATCTGCAAACGATGCACAGGTATTTTATGAAGAGCTATGCTATAGCATATTACAACAAAGCTGTGCGCCCAACTCACCGCAGTGGTTCAACACTGGTTTGTATAGCAGCTATGGTATAGATGGCAAAGCGCAAGGGCACTATTATGTTGACCCTATAACCGGCAATCTGGAGCGTTCTAAAAACGCATACGAGCGCCCGCAGCCACACGCGTGCTTTATATTAAGTGTAGATGACGACTTGGTAAACGAAGGTGGTATAATGGATTTGTGGGTACGCGAGGCTCGTATATTCAAATACGGTTCTGGTGTGGGAACAAACTTCTCCGGTATTCGTGCAGAAGGTGAAAAACTAAGTGGTGGCGGTACATCAAGTGGTTTGATGTCTTTCTTGAAAATCGGCGACCGTGCGGCTGGTGCTATCAAAAGCGGTGGTACAACACGCCGTGCTGCTAAAATGGTTTGTCTTGATCTCGACCACCCGGAAATCATTGACTTTATAGACTGGAAAGTAGAAGAAGAGAAAAAAGTAGCTGCGTTGATAGCTGCCGGTTATGCATCAGATTACGAAGGTGAAGCATACCGCACAGTATCCGGTCAAAACTCAAACAACTCCGTTCGTGTACCCAATGAATTTTTCCGTCGCTTAGCCAATGGCGAAGATTGGGAAATGACTGCACGCAGCACCGGCAAAGTAATGAAGTCGGTTTCTGCTAATGCATTGTGGGATAAAATTGCCTACGCTGCATGGCGTTGTGCTGACCCCGGTACTCAGTACGATACAACCATTAATGAATGGCATACTTGCCCTGAAGGTGGCCCTATCCGCGCATCTAACCCATGTTCGGAATATATGTTCCTCGACAATACAGCATGTAACCTGGCGTCGCTCAATCTCCGCCGCTTCTTCGACGAAGAAACAAGCACGTTTGATGTTGCAGGTTTTGAATACATGACTCGCCTGTGGACGGTGGTATTGGAAGTGTCTGTACTGATGGCACAATTCCCATCGCCTGAAGTTGCCCAACTGAGTTACGACTACCGCACACTCGGCCTTGGTTATGCCAACCTCGGCTCTATGCTGATGGTTAGCGGTATAGCTTATGATAGCGAAGAAGCGCGCGCTATAGCAGGTGCTATCACAGCCATCATGAATGGTGTGGCATATAAAACATCTGCAGAGATGGCTGCCGCGTTGGGAGCTTTCCCGCGTTATGAAGAAAACAAAAAGCACATGATGCGTGTAATGCGCAACCACCGTGCTGCTGCTTACGATGCAGCCGATGCCTACGAAGGTTTGGAAACAAAACCAATGGGCATCAACGCAAAATATTGTCCTGATTATTTGCTGACGGCAGCTACCAAAGCATGGGATGATGCTGTGCAGATGGGCGAAAAATATGGCTATCGCAACGCGCAGGCTACTGTTATTGCGCCAACGGGTACTATCGGTTTGGTGATGGATTGTGATACAACAGGCATCGAGCCCGACTTTGCATTGGTGAAATTCAAAAAACTATCTGGTGGCGGTTATTTCAAAATCATCAACCAATCTATACCAACCGCGCTGAAAAAATTGGGCTATACACCTGAAGAAACAGACGCAATAGTAAAATACGCGAAAGGCCATGCTACGTTCGCAGGTGCTCCTTACATCAACCAGATAACACTCAGCGAAAAAGGATTTATTGCCGATGAACTGAAAAAACTGGATGCTTCTGTAGAAAGTGCATTTGAAATAGGTTTCGTATTCAATGCTTACAATCTGGGCGAAGAATGTTTGAAACGCCTCGGCTTTACACCTGAGCAATACTTCGCTCCCGACTTCAATCTGCTGGAAGAACTCGGCTTCAGCGATGAGCAGATAGAAGCAGCTAACGACTATGTGTGCGGTACTATGATGGTAGAAGGCGCTCCTTACCTGAAGGAAGAACACCTGCCTGTTTTTGATTGCGCTAACAAGTGCGGCAAGAAAGGCGAACGCTACATACATGCGCACGGCCACATCCGTATGATGGGTGCAACACAGCCATTTATCAGTGGTGCCATCTCTAAAACCATCAACCTGCCAAACGAGGCTACAGTTGATGAAATAAAAGACTGCTACATGCTTAGCTGGCAGTTGGGTATCAAAGCTTGTGCCCTCTACCGCGATGGCAGCAAACTGAGCCAGCCGTTGAGCAACAAGAGCGACAAGAAAAAGAAAAACGATACCAAAGAAACAGAAGCTGCAACGGCTGCTGAAGACAGCGTGATTGTAGATATGGGCAAGCTGACCATAGAAGAGCTGTTGGAAGAAGTAAGCAAGCGCGTACAGGATAGCCCAGACACTAAACTGAAACGTGAACTGAGCCGCATCGTAGAACGTAAACAATTACCGGCAAAACGTCGTGGTTATACCATCAAAGCAAAAGTAGGCGGGCAACCACTTTTTGTGCGCACGGGCGAATACGGCGATGGTACACTGGGCGAGATATTCCTGGATATGGCCAAAGAAGGTGCTACCATGCGTAGCCTGATGAACAGCTTTGCCATAGCGGTATCAATAGGCTTGCAATATGGTGTGCCGCTGGATGAGTTTGTTGACAAATTCACATTCACCCGTTTTGAACCTGCAGGTATTGTAGAGCACCCGAATATCAAATCGGCTACTTCGGTACTCGACTTTGTGTTCCGCTTGCTGGCTTACGAATACCTCGACCGCAGCGACCTTGTACACGTACAAGACCCTGAAAAAATGCACCCGCACGACGAGGATGCAGCACAGGAGCTATCGCAAGTGCGTGTAACGGCACCTGCACCACAGGCACAAACGCAGAAGAATGTAAACATAGCACCCAAGCCTGTAGCAGCTGCAACAGCCGATAAAACAGCCGACATCAAAAAAATGATGGGAACCAGTGCCGATGCGCCTGTATGCCGCAACTGTGGTAACATCACACTACGCAACGGTACTTGCTATATGTGCCCCAACTGTGGTACTACTACGGGATGCAGCTAATGTGTTTCTAACCCATCGATTATACGAAAAGGCTACCGAGAGGTAGCCTTTTTACATTTAGCAGACAATAAAATTTATTACAAAGAGTTATATTTGAATTACACACCCTCAAAGTATGAGATACCTTCCCTTGCTATTTTTAGTTGTTTGTTTACAATTTGCAGCATGTAAGAATAAATCTACAATTCAGCCTGCAACAACTAACCCGACTGACACAATAAAAGTTACTACAAAGCCAGATGTGAGGTGGCAGTATGAGGGTATGTATGAAGTTCTGGTAAAATATTATAGTAATGCCCAAGGCACTATTATTAATAACTCATACACATGTACTATGCAGGTCAATTACATGAATACCGATAGTATAGTATATGCAGTAGATGCGTCAAAAAATTATTACTTTAAACAACCTGTACTTAATTTCCACAATACCTCAACCAATAAATTATATAAAAAGTTGGGTGTAGATTCTGTAGGACGTATTTATATTCAAAAGGATGGTTGGTACAGTATAATGAATGGTGGTTTTATTGGTAAGGATAGCATAGCATGTTATTTTGGCTATACTGGCCCTCATAGTACAACTACAGATACACTAACAGGATATAGAATTAAATAGCGACTATTATGAAAAACCTAACCTTAATAATATTTGCCATCATTTGCTGCAGTACCTACTCCTGTAAAAAAGCGAAACTCAAAAACAATGCAGAAAAATATACGGGTAAATTTGTACTAATAATTACATCAGTAAGCAAGATAAATCCGTCGAGTGTGCCAAGCCTGCGTAGTATCACAACAAAAACCGACACACAAACTGTTACCATTACCTGCGAAAAAGGAGATTTAATTGAAATGAGAGAATCAGGAGAAAAATATCAAGCTTTGATTTTTAGATATGAAAGTGGTGGTATTGGAAAATATGGAGTAGACGAAAATGGAAAATTTTATTTGAACCGTGGTCCAAATGTTACCATAGCAGGTGGATTTATAGATGAGAATACATTATTGTTTACGATGTCTGAATATCATACTACTAGTTCTGCTAGTGCTGAAGTCAAAGGCTATAGAAAGTAAGTTGTTATCTTAGCACATGCTTCTCAAACAATCACTCCACACCCTCTGCCAATCATACCTCGATAAAAACATCAGTAATGCTGAGGCTGCCATTGCTGATGCGCGAGAGGCTGCACAAAATGAAACCAAGAGCAGTGCAGGTGATAAATACGAAACCGCCCGCGAAATGATGCAGCAGGATATAGACCTCAACAACACCCGCCTGCTGCAACTCCGTCAACAACAACAAATGCTCGACAGGATAGCCACCAATGCATCTTCTGCCATTGTAATACCCGGCAGCATCGTACACACTACACAGGGCGTTTATTATATATCCATCGGTGCAGGCAAATTGGTGACAGATGGTACAACCTATTATGCCATCTCTATAGACTCTCCATTGGGCAAGCAACTAAAAGGCAAGCAGGCAGGTGATGTGTTTACTGTAAACGATAAGCAATACCGCATACTGGATGTACAATAAACAATAAGAGCACCCATAAAGGATGCTCTTACTCAACACATACCCAATCACAAAAACAACTATTGCTTCACAAATCGTTGTACACCAATCGCATCGCCATTCTCTATCCTTAAAAAGTATATGCCGCTATTCAAATCGCCAATGTTTATTTGTGAGCTATTGTTACGTACTTGTTTTACAGTACGGCCTGCAACATCAGTAATAGTTATCATGCTGTTGTTCAGTTGTGTGCTGCTCATAATATTCAGTACATCATTTGCAGGGTTAGGTGCGATAGTGAAATCGTATTTCTTCACCATTACATTGTTTACGCTTGTAGTGTTCACAGGCAATGCTACCAATGCGCCACCAGTTGCCAATGCTACATGCAGACCAAAAGCTGCACCATTACTGTTTTTAGAAGGATCAAGGAAGCCCGAAGCAACTACGGTAATTGCCTGACCGCCAAGTGATAGTGTACCTAATGGTACATCATAACGCCGTACGGTTGTTGCACCACTAGCATCTGTAATGCTAACAGTAGCATTAGCAGCAGGCAGTGAAAAATAACCGGCACTGTTATATTGTCCGAAAGCAATATCGTTTACCAATACGCTGCTGCCTGCACGTACATCAACTGTTGGTGCATCTGTACTGCCATGCATTACCAATATATCTGTGTTAGCACTGTTAGCACCTAGCTCTTTAGCACCACCAAACACGCTGAGCCTGAAAGCCGGATTAGGTGTGTAACCGGTTGGGCTTTCTATACCATTAGCTGTCAGTATGTATCTGCCGCCAGAGTCGAGTGTAGCATTCAGGTTGTAGAATGTATCTGCAACGCTGGTACTGTTTTTCAATGCTATACCTACATTCACGGGTGTTTTAGCCGGCACATCCAAAAACGGAGTAGCAGTGCGGAAAGCGAAGTTATCTGCAATGCGCACACCGTTCAGATACACATCTACACTATCGCCTGCTTTGTCTGCACAGTTATGTATAGCCTGTATGCGTGCAAAAGACTCAGGTGTTGTTGTTGGCAATGCTACCAATGCACCACCGCTTGCCAATGCTACGTATAAACCAAATGCTGGTCCGTTGCTATTGTTGGCTGGTGTAAGGAAACCAGATGCCAATACTACGATAGATTGCCCTCCCAATCCGAGTGTTTGCAATGGTGCGCTGTACGTCTGCACTGTTGTAGCACCTGTAGTTGTAGTAATGCGTATTTTATAATCAGCTGTCGGCAATTCAAGATAGCTCGAAAAATTACCGAATGATATGTCATTTACCAATGTATTCGTACCTGAACGTACATCAACTGTAGGAGCGTCTGTACTGCCATGTAATACCAATAAGTCGGTGTTGGCACCATTGCTGGCCACAGTCCTTGCGCTGGCATATACACTAATGCGCAATGGTGGTGCAGGATTGTACCCTGTTGCACTTTCAATACCGCCGGCTACAGCTACATAATTGGTACTGGCAGCAAGCGTAGCACTCAAGTTGTAGAAAGTATCTGTAACAGCCGTACTTGTTTTGGGAGCAATACCAATGTTATATGCGCCGGGGTTAAGATTCAGATAAGCAGTAGCTGTTCTGAATGCTACGTTTTCCAACTTGGTAGTTGTTGGTCCGTTCACCCATATGTCAACTGTGTCAGCGGCTTTGTCTGCACAGTTATGAATTACCTGCACCCTTGCAGGTTGTGCCATGGCAACTGTAGTGCCCATTATGGCGAGTGCTGAGAGTAAAAGTTTTTTGTACATCATAAAATCTATTGTTTTTGTAGAGGGATAACATGAGCAGCTTTTCTTTTGTTGAAGATTTAGTACTAATTCGTACAGAACTTGAAATGGAATGACACATGTTTAATCGTTCAGTTGTATATTTAATAGTATCATTAAACAAAATGATAGTAATACTATATGGCTATAACTTTATACTGAAAGCCCTATTGGTATTGGTTTTTAACTGATAGCTAAATGATATGAGCATTTTAACAGTATCTTTAATAAAACAATCCCATACGGTATGAAGCACCTGTTATATATAGTGTTTGTATGCCTTTTTGCAGCGTGTACAAGCGGGGTAAAACAGCAAGAAAATACTGAAAATCAAAATATTGCAACTGATACAGGTAGCTATTACAAACGCTATGAGGGTACTGTTGCAGGACAGCCAGTAGTGTTGCACCTGATAAAGAATAGCAGGCTACTAACCGCAAACTACAATTATACAAAACAGGGCAAGCCTATTGAATTGTATTTCTCTGCAGACTCAGGTGTTGTAAATGGTTACACAGCAGACGAGCCACCTGCGCAATGGGATGCGCAACAACAACCTCAATGGAAAGTAGTATTAGATGCAAAAAGCATAACAGGCAAATGGATAAGTGCAGATAAACAAAAAACCTACGACATCAAGCTGCAAGAAGCCTATCCTGCAGGTAGTTATCAATTAGGGGTTTGGGAAAGGAGTGAAACAATCAAGCTGAGAGCTGATAAAAAAGAACCTGCTGCATTATGCTCTTATATGCTTTTGCGCTTGAAGGATAATGCAAAGAAAGAATACGTTGACTTCTACGATAAACTATTACTAAAAGAAATAACAAACGATACTACAGCAAAAACTATAGAAGAAAGTATTGAGGCAAGTATGATAGCATACGGTAACCAATACAAAAGTGAACTGAAGGAAGAGCTTGATACTGAAATCGGAGCTTGGATGAACTATTCTAGTACAAACGAAATGAATGTGATTATGAATGATGATAATTGGGTTATAGTTGCGCTAAGTGCATATGCATATACGGGAGGGGCGCATGGCAACTATGGCATTAGCTATATTAATATTGATATGCAGTCAAAGAAGCAGTGGAAAATGGAAGATATATTAACAGTTGATACAGCGCAATTACAAGCACTACTTGAAGACGAAGCACGAAAACAATACAATATGCCGGCTACTGCCAAACTGGAAGAAAACTATCTTACAGATAAGATACTCCCTAATGGAAACGTGTACATCACCCATACAGGCATCACATTTGTGTACAACCCCTATGAGATAGCATCGTATGCACAAGGCATTATATCCCTTTTTATCCCTTACGAAAAACTAAAGCCACTCTTGCAACCTGTCTTTAAACAACGGATGGGCATAAATTGATTTTTTATTATCAGCGTAAAATTGTAAATTTGTTGTAGTAAAGTATTTGTTTTTTTAGTTTATTTGTTGCAAAACGCCGAAAACTTTGAAAATTGCAACAAAACGCAACAAATACAGTTAGCATAGATATATAAAGAAGCCATTACCTTTGCACAATGGATTTAAAAGCCCCTGAAAAGATATTGAATTACATAGGCGGAGAACTTAAAGCTCCCGTCAATGGTAAGTATATAGACAATATTAACCCAGCAACAGGCGAGGTATATAGCCAAATACCCGATAGCACAGCGCATGATGTAGAAGAAGCAGTCGCGGCTGCTAAAACAGCGTTCCCTGCATGGAGCAAAACACCCGCCGAAGAAAAGTTTAAGATACTCAACCGTATAGCCGAACTGATAGACCAAAATCTGGATGCGTTAGCATTCGCAGAAACCAATGATAACGGCAAACCGCTGTGGTTGAGCAAAAGGGTGGATATACCGCGTGCTTCCAGCAATTTCCGTTTTTTCGCAACCGGGTTGATGCACTTTGCTACCGAAAGCCATAATATGGAAAACGGCACGGTCAACTATACATTACGCCAGCCAATAGGTGTTGTGGGGTGTATCTCTCCATGGAATTTGCCCCTCTATCTTTTTACTTGGAAAATAGCCCCTGCATTGGCTGCCGGTAACTGTGTAATATCAAAACCAAGCGAAGTAACACCAATGACAGGCTATCTGTTAAGCCTGATATGCAAAGAGGCTGGCTTGCCTGCCGGTGTGCTGAACATACTGCATGGCACAGGCCCCAGTTGTGGCTCTGCCATCGTATCGCATCCGGAAATTAAAGCTATATCCTTTACTGGCAGTACACGTGCTGGCAAAGACATTGCAAGCATAGCTGCGCCAATGTTCAAAAAACTATCACTTGAATTAGGGGGTAAAAATCCAAACATCATTTTTGCAGATTGCGATTGGGAGAAGATGATGCGTACCACGCTTCAATCATCCTTTGCTAACCAGGGACAGATATGTCTTTGTGGTAGTCGCATATTGGTTGAAGAAAGCATCTACGAAAAATTCAAGGCCGAGTTTATAGAACGTGCAAAGAAACTGACGGTAGGCGACCCGCTGGATGAAAACAGCAAACAGGGTGCGGTGGTTAGTAAAATGCATTTTGACAAAGTATTGGGCTGTATTGAGTTGGCAAAACAAGAGGGTGGTAACATACTATTGGGGGGCAATGCAATAAAAGGTAGCGGACGTTGTGAAAATGGGTATTTCATAGAGCCAACTATTATAGAAGGATTGGGTCCCGATTGCCGTACGAATATGGAAGAGATATTTGGGCCCGTTGTAACGCTGCAACCTTTTAAAACAGAAGACGAAGCACTGGCACTTGCCAATTGCAGCGACTATGGCCTTGCTGCTACTATATGGACACAAGACGTAAGTAGGGCTAACCGGGTAGCTGCAAAAGTACATAGCGGCATCATCTGGGTAAACTGCTGGCTGCTCCGCGATTTACGTACACCATTCGGTGGCTTCAAAAACTCAGGTGTGGGTAGAGAAGGTGGCTGGGAAGCTATGAAATTCTTTACCGATGTAAAGAATGTGTGTATTGATTTATAGGCTATTAATTTTTGACTTGTTACTTTTGAATTATGAGTGAACGTATATCAACAGATAAAGCACCTGCCCCAGTGGGCTTGTACCCGCATGCACGCCGTGTTGGCAATCTATTATTCCTGTCGGGCATAGGGCCGCGTACTACTACCAACGAGATACCAGGACTGAAGTTGGACAAGAACGGTAATTTTCTGGAATTTGATTTTGCAGCACAATGCCGCAATGTGTTTGAGAATGTAAAGATAGTATTGGAAGAAAGCGGTAGCAGTTGGGATAAGTTAGTGGATGTAACTGTGTTTCTAGTTAACATGAAGCGCGACTTTGCAACATACAATCAATTGTATGCTGAGTATTTCAAAGACAATCAACCTTGCCGTACAACGGTAGAGATAAACTCATTACCAACCCCCATAGCCATAGAGCTGAAGTGTATAGCAACTATTGACTAAAATATAAAGCCCCGAACTTCGGGGCTTTAATTATTTAAGCGGAATATCTATTCGCAATTGCTTTTGGTATGGTTTGCCTGATGCGTCTTTACCTTCAATCTTCCACATAACACTACGAAGCATTACAATAAGTGGTTTGTCATTCGCATCGCGTACTTTACTTACAGACTTTAACCATTTTTGTTCGGTAGCACGGCTCATGCGCTTGTTGCGAGCAGCACGTGTTACAGCGTTTTTAATAGCTGCAGGGCTGGCTTTTATGTATTGCAGTTGCTTTGTCTCAAGTCCGGATATGTTGTAGGTATTATTGCTGCCTTTAAGGTTTTGCCAATCAGTAGTACGGTTCAGCGATTCAAGTACCAGTGTGCCCATATCGTTTTTGACAGCAATAACCGTTTGATAGCGTTGTGATACTTTGGCAACTGTACCGCCACCTGCTTGTATCTTATTGCCAACTAATGTGCCGCTTGTTATCTCGTATGTTGCACCATTAGCCTTTTTAGTATCCTGTTGCTTGTAGGTTCTTGTGCCAATATTAGGTATGAGCACTGTTATCTCTTTGAATTCTACTTTCAGCCCATTGCCTTTTGGTGCGGGTGCAGCTTTAGGCTCTTTTTTTGGTTCTTCTTTTTTCGGCTGTTCGGCTTTTTTTGGTTCTTCTTTGGCTGGTGTTTGTACGGGTGTAGTATCGACAGTATTTGTTTCCGCAATTACGGGTTGTATGGGTTTTATATCTGCAACAAAATCTTGCAGATACTGAGAGTCTGATTCGGTAACAATAGTTGCGGGGTCACCCAATACGATTGGTTTGCCTCTGTTTGGGCTATCGTTGCCGCAAGATTGTAAAAGTAATGCCGCAATGGCTATAAACAAGCTGAATGAACGCATGTGTTATCTATATCTGCTACTAAAGTAATAAAGTTTAGTAAGCCATCAGCTTTTGCACGGTTTGGTGCAGCCTGCTTTTGGCAAGAAAATTCTGTTCCAACTCTATGGCAAAAGGTACGGGCGTATCTAAGCTGGCACAGCGCATAATGGGCGCATCAAGCGATTCGAAACAGTTTTCTGAAATCCATGCAGCCAGTTCGCCGCCTATACCGCCAAACAATGTGTCTTCATGCAGCAATAATACTTTACCTGTACGCACCACTGAAGCACGTATGGCGTCGTAGTCCAGAGGCAGCAATGTTCTGAGGTCTAGTATATCTATAGATACATCAGGGTGTTGTGTGGCATAGTCCGTCGCCCAATGCACACCACTACCATAGGTAATGATGCTGATGTCTTGTCCCTGTTGCACATGCCTTGCTTTGCCTATTTCAGTGGTATAGTAATCGTCAGGAACCAGACCACTGATGCTGCGGTATAATGCTTTATGTTCGAAGAACATTACAGGGTTCGGATCTTCGATAGATGCTATCAGCAAGCCTTTGGCATCTTCGGGGGTTGATGGATAGACTACCTTCAGCCCTGCCACATGGGTAAACCAAGCCTCATTGCTTTGTGAGTGGAAAGGGCCTGCACCAACGCCACCGCCTGTTGGCATACGCACCACTACATCGGCCTGTTGCCCCCAGCGGTAGTGTATCTTGGCAAGGTTGTTTACTATCTGGTTGAAGCCCACCGTTACAAAATCGGCAAACTGCATTTCCATCATGGCCTTGTATCCTTTGATGGATAGGCCCAATGCCGTACCTACAATGGCACTCTCACAAAGTGGCGTGTTGCGCACACGTTCTTTACCAAACTTATCAACAAAGCCCTCTGTTACTTTAAAAGCACCGCCATACTCTGCTATATCCTGCCCCATCAGTACCAGATTGCTGTGTTTCTCCATACACTGCCGCAGCCCGTCGCTGATGGCTTGTATAAATTTCTTTTCCGTTTTGGCTGATGATGCCGGTGAAACCGTGGCAACTGCCCCCGGTGCATATACATCGTTCATCTCCTCTGCGGTATCTGCCACAACAGGTGCGGCGGCAAAACCAGTTGCAAGCCCCTCTTCTATTTCCTGCTGTATTTTATCGCGTATCTCTTTTATGATGTAATGAGAGAGAATAGACTTCTCTAATAAGTAGGCTTCGAAATTGGCAACAGGGTCTTTCTTGCCCCATTCTTCAAATAATTCTTTAGGTACATACTTCACACCGCTTGCTTCTTCGTGCCCGCGCATACGGAAGGTCATACACTCTATCAGTATAGGCTTTTGCTCGCGGATGCAGTACTGGCGCGCTTCGGTAATGGTTTTATATACTTCCAGTATGTTATTGCCATCTATCGTGATGCCAGCCATGCCGTAGCCCAACGCACGGTCGGCCAATTGCCTGCATACAAACTGCTCATTGACAGGCGTGCTGAGTCCATAGCCATTGTTTTCTATAATAAATATGACTGGTAAACCCCATACTGCCGCTACGTTCAAGGCTTCGTGAAAATCGCCCTCGCTTGTGCCGCCATCGCCACTGAAAGCTACCGATACTTTGTTTTCTTTTTTGAGCTTGTGCGCCAGCGCAATACCATCGGCTATAGCCAGTTGCGGGCCAAGGTGCGATATCATACCGCAGATATGGTACTCGTTGGCACCGAAGTGGAAGGAGCGTTCGCGCGCTTTGCTGAAACCCTCTTTCTTGCCCTGCCATTGCATAAAGAGCTTGTCGAAAGGCATTTTACGGGCGGTGAATACGCCAAGATTGCGGTGCAGGGGCATGATGTACTCGTCTGCATCCAATGCCATGGTAGCACCTACGGCAATGGCTTCCTGCCCGATGCCGCTGAACCATTTGCTGATGCGCCCCTGCCTGAGCAGTACGAGCATTTTTTCTTCTATCATACGCGGGCGTACCAGCTCTGTATATAAGGCTATCAGCTTATCGTTATCAAGTCCACTTCTGTCAAATTGCATACATGGTATTTGTGCCGGCAAAGATAGGTTTTAATGGGGCAATGGCGTAATGGCTGAATTGTGAACTTGGCTAGTCTATACAGAGTAATTATCCGTGAACACCTCATTTGTAAAACGGCCTTTACTTTTCAAACATCTTCGCAAGAATGTAATCATATTGCATGGCAATAATAAGCATGTAAACACAATACATTAAACCAAATCCATATAAAATTACCCCCTTTACGTTACTCCTCCCGACTTACGACTAATCTGTTTACCTTTGCACTTTCTTTTTAATTTATGCAGCAAGAAGCTACCCTCCAACAGGCGGTCAAACTGGGCCTACGCGAAGAAGAATTTGAACATATAAAGCAAATATTGGGGCGCACCCCCAATTTCAACGAAACAGCTATGTACTCCGTTATGTGGAGCGAACATTGCAGTTACAAAAATTCCATTACCCAACTTAAAACCTTGCCACGCGATGGCGAACGCCTGCTGGTAAAAGCCGGCGAAGAAAACGCGGGATTAGTAGATATCGGCGATGGTTTGGGTTGCGTGTTCAAAATAGAGTCGCACAACCACCCTTCAGCTATCGAGCCTTTTCAGGGTGCAGCTACGGGCGTAGGTGGTATTCACAGAGATATTTTTACGATGGGTGCGCGCCCTATAGCGTCGCTCAACTCACTACGCTTCGGCAAGTTGGATAATCCCAAAACCAAATGGCTCCTGAAAGGTGTGGTAAAAGGCATTGGCCACTATGGCAACTGTTTTGGTGTACCCACTGTTGCGGGCGAAATATATTTTGATAGCTGTTACCAGACCAATCCGTTGGTGAATGCTATGAGCGTAGGCGTGGTAAAAGCCGGGCAAACGGTTTCTGCTACATCGTATGGCGCGGGCAATGCCGTATTTATAGTAGGTGCGGCAACTGGTAAGGACGGTATTGGTGGTGCATCTTTCGCATCGGCAGATATTACGGAAGACAGCGTGAACGACCTGCCTGCCGTACAGGTGGGAGACCCATTTGAAGAAAAGAAATTATTAGAAGCTTGCCTTGAAGTAATACCTACCGGCGCGCTGATAGGTATGCAGGATATGGGTGCGGCAGGTATTACCTGTTCTTGCAGCGAGATGAGTGCTAAGGGCGAACATGGTATGATTATCCATTTGGATAAAGTGCCCACACGCCAACACAATATGCAACCATGGGAGATGCTGCTGAGCGAAAGCCAGGAACGTATGCTGATAGTAGTGAAGAAAGGTCGTGAAGCGGAAGTGAAAAAGATATTTGACAAATGGGATATACACTGCGTACAGATTGGCGAAGTGACGGAAGATAAGAACCTCAAATACTACATGAATGGCGAATTGGTAGCGGATGTACCCGCACATAGCCTTGTGCTGGGCGGTGGCGCACCTGTGTATACCCGTGAGTACGAAGAGCCTAAATACTTCGCGCAAATAAAAGCCTTTAATCAGGATACGGTGGCAATACCTGCCGACCTGACAGCAGTAGCTATGGAATTGGTGAAGCTACCAACCATTGCCAGCAAGCGTTGGGTATACGAGCAGTATGATAGCATGGTAGGCACAGGCAATACACAAACCAATGAGCCCAGCGATGCAGCAGTTGTTCGTGTACATGGTTCTGCCAAAGGTATTGCCATGACTACAGACTGCAACAGCCGTTATGTATATGCAGACCCGTACAAAGGTGGTATGATAGCTGTGAGCGAAGCAGCCCGCAATATTGTTTGCAGTGGTGGTTTGCCAGTGGCTATTACCAACTGCCTGAACTTCGGTAACCCGTACAACAAAGAAGTGTACTATCAGTTTGTACATGCCATACGTGGTATGGGCGATGCCTGCCGAAAGTTGGGTACGCCTGTTACAGGTGGTAACGTCAGCTTCTACAATCAGAGCAGCGACGACGGTCCTGTATATCCTACCCCAACGATCGGTATGGTGGGTGTGCTGGATAACCTTGACCAGAAGATGACCATGTATTTCAAAAACGATGGCGATGCGATATATGTAATAGGCAAAAACCGCAACGACATCAACTGCTCTGAATACCTGTACAATGTATTAGGTGTATCGCACAGCCCTGCTCCGCATTTTGATCTGGAAGAAGAATACGCGCTGCAGGATGTAGTGCTGAAAGTAGTACGTGAGAAATTGGTAAACAGCGCGCACGATACCGCAGAAGGTGGCTTGTTTGTAGCATTGGTAGAAAGTGCCATGCAAAAAAATATGGGCTTTGAAGTAAACACAGACAGCAACATACGCAAAGATGCCTTTTTGTTTGGTGAAGCGCAGAGCCGTGTGGTAGTAAGTGTAAGTGCCGATAAAGCAGCCGCTTTTGAAGCCGCACTGGGCAACCATCCGTACAGCAAAATTGGTACAGTAAAAGCTGGTGGCAACATACGCATTGATAATGCTGACTGGGGTTACATCAAAGACTGGAAAGAAGCATACGACACAGCAATAGAAAAATTGCTGAACGCATAATAAAAGCGAACGGGGGATGTAAACACATCCCCCGTTCTTCTATCTGCCACTATATGCGCCACTATTTCGTAGCCTCTACTTTTTGTATTTCTTCCACATCTCTGATGAACTCCGTTATCAGCTCATCTGCGCTAGCACCATATGCATCTATCAATGTACCCTTTACACCATCATGTGTTTCTATGCAGTACAGTATTGAGCTATCGTCGGGGTTGGATGCCCCCTCAAATCGATAGAAATTTCCAATCTTTACTTCGTTTGGCAGGTAGTGTATATCTGTTGAGGGCGCATACAACCCTTCATCATCTACCCTGAAGTTGTCTGTGTACCCTTTGTTGAATGCAGTCTGTGTAAGGCTGCTGAGGGTGTTCATGTTTTCGAAACTCGCTTTCTGATTTTGCATAACGTACAGTTTTAAAAGTGAATAATGAACGCTTGGTAAAATATGTAGTCATACAAATACTTGTTTGTTGTACCGCTAAAATACACGCTATTGCAGGCAAGAAAATGTTAAACGATACATACGTGCGCATCATTTAACGATTGTAAAAACATGGCAACAACCAAGCATTAAAAATCAGCAGGTTAGAAATAGTGATTTTTCAAAAAGAGAGAAGAATTCTTAACAGTTGGGTTTCAAAAGAGAATTGAGGAACACTATTTTTATTTTGATATAGGAACATACTCAATTACCTTACCAGTAAGACTATCAAAAGCTACAATTGGCGGTATAACAATACCGTCCTTGTAGTGTACTATTCTCTTAATGTTACCATTTATATAATATGCTATATCGAGACCATTTTTTTTCCCTAAATGATACTCGCCAATTTTGGCAACTCTACTGTTTTTATAATAGAGTTTAACAAATCCCTCATGTACTCCATTTTCGAAATAATCATTCTCTGCAATTAATTGATTATCCGCTGCGTCATACAGTCGAACACGCGCATTTAGAATACTATGCCCCCTAATTATTACATCTCCTTTCTTATATTGAAAAAAGCTATCTACGGGCAAATTATCTTTAAAGTATTGTACCATAAATAGGTCTCCGTTTTTTAAGTACAATGTTTCTTTGCCATTCTTTTTACCATCAATTGTTTCTGTTTCTGACCTCAATTCTCCAGTTGGGAAATGTGTCTTAATTATTTGTACTTCTTTTTTTTGAGCATAACAGTCGAAAAAGCTTAATACAAAGAATATCAGAACTATTTGTTTCATCTTGATTGTAATTGTTTTTAGCATTTAACCTCAACCTTCCCAACACACTTGCGAATAAGCTGCAGGCGTATCTAAGCGGGGTTGCAGTTTGCGGATGCACACTTTTATTTTTTTCGTATCGGGGAAAGAGGCTTTTACATCGGCATGTATTTGTTGTACCAGTTCTTCCAGTGTTTCTTTATCGGGGGTAAATGCTGCACTTACTATCTGGTTGATGATAGCATAATCTATAAACGGCCATTCCTTGCCATCTTCCGTGTGTGCCCATACATCCACATCTGTTTCAAAAGTGTTGGGCTCTGTCTTTTCTATGGCATACATACCAATGGGTGCTACCACCCTAATGCCGTGCAATGAAACCGTTAACATGGCATAAAACTACACATACACCACCAATTATTTAAACCGCACATCGGCAGAGTAGGGTGCCACGCTTACCTCGTACTTGCGGGTAGCGCCTATACGGGTGAACGGTGGCTTGCTGTTGAAGATGGTATAATATCCGTTTTTGCCACTGCAACTACTGGCATGGTGTGGTGGCGGCCCGTTAGCACCGTTATTAATGCTTGCTACGTACAGCACATTATTGCGGTCGTCTACTGTTATGCCGTGCGGTTGGTTGAACCAACCTGTTGTGGCATCTATCGTATAAGTACCAGCATTCAGGTCTTGATAGTTGAATATAAATACCGAACCCGTGTACAGGCTCGCACCTAAGCTATCTGTACAGGTTATATATGCATAGGGCGATGTTTTTGACAGTGCAATCTCTTGTGGTTGTATACCAACGTTAGTAAATGTTTTGAGTACGGCATTGGTACGTGCGTCCAATACTTTCACCTCATTTGTACCCTGGCAGGTTACTATCAGTTTGCTGCCGTCTGGTGTCAGCATCACCTCGTGCGGGTCCGGTTGTCCGGGTTGTTTTCCTGTAAGGGCTATAGCCGGTTGTCCGTTCAGGCTTACTTTCTGTATCAGGTTGAAGTCGGTAATATTGCTCGGCATTTTATAAATAGTATTGCCGAATTGTGCCGATACATAGAGTGTATCAAAGCTTTGTGTAGATGCCACCCCGTGCGGGAAGTTCATCTTATCAAAGTATTTTTCAAAAGAAAAAGCAGATGCATTGTATTTCACCACGCCCCCACCGATATTATAGTCGCATACCAGTACACTTTTATTATCAGGTGTTACAAAGAGTATGTTCCATGACGGGCTGCTGGTGTTAGAACTCAGCAACACTTCTTTGTCCATAACATCCGTATTAGTATTGATGCGTTGCAGGTAGCGGCCTGCAGTAAAGCATACATACGCGTGTTGCCCGTCTGGCGACACCCTTACTGCATGTGGCGACTCTACCTTAGCGCCATCCTTACCTACTTTTATATAACGCATCACTACTTTTCGCTCAGCGTCTATCACAGCTACCAAATCACAACCCTGTTGTGTCAGATATATCTTCTGCCTGGTTGATGCGTTTTCTGCAAATGGTATATTGCCGTTACGGTCAGGTGCGCCAGCAGCTATCCAGTTGCGTATAGTATTGTATTCATCTTTACTAAGTGCGCTACCTGCATCTACTGGTGGCATCCTGTCGCTGGCAGGCGGTACTGGTCCGTTTGCAGTATCTGTATTGATGTAATAAAGCAACGGGCTGTTTTCTACACTATAGGCCACAATTGCTGAGCCATGACTGCCACCGTTAAAAATTGCGTCCCAGGTATCCATACGCAAATCGCCCGCGGCAGTATAGCTGGCAGCATTATGGCAGCCTGATGTAGCACATTTAGTAGTAATGATTTTACCAACATCGTCGGGGAAACCACCATACTCATTTACGGGTGTTGTATATGGCTCGTGCTTGCATGCATAAAAAGCGGCTGCAAGGCCAAGCAGGATGATAATAGTAGTAATACGCTTTGTCATTATTTATATAAGGGTTGCTATTTAAAGATACGATAATTGGTTGATTGGGTGTTGGGGGAAGGGTTGCAGTAATAACCTATGGTTAATTTTGCAGATTAAAATACAATTAGAAATAGCACTAAGCTCTGAAAGCATAGTATTATCTTGCACCTGTTTTTGTAATGGCACCCCGTATCTTTTTATTATACATAGGCCTGTTTTGCTGCATATACCATGTGCAGGCACAGCAAATTACAGATACTGCCCGCCAAGCCAATACCGTAAAACAAACCCTGCGAAATATATACATAGAAGGTAACAAACGTACGCGCCGAAGCATCATACTCCGCGAAATGAGTGTTACAGAAGGCGACAAGCTACCAGCCGCAAAAATGGATGAACTGGCTGAACTGAACAGTAAACGCATCTTCAACCTGCCCTTGTTTACAGAAGTGGTAGTCAATGTACAGCCTGTTGATGATACAACTGTAGACTGGTTAGTAAAAGTACGTGAACAATGGTACATCATCCCTGAATTGACACTTAAGCTTGCAGACCGCAATATAAATACATGGGTAAAGGAACAGAATGCAGACATCAGGCGCGCCAACCTGGGTGTGGCGTTCAAACACCGAAATTTTCGGGGCAATCTGGAAGAGTTGAGTGCTACTGTGCAAATAGGCTATACACAAAAGTTCGGACTTGAATACTTCAGGCCATACGTAGATAAAAAACAGCACCACGGCATAGGAGTATCTTTCTTTTTTTCGCAAAACGAAGAGACGTTTTATAATACCAATGCCAATAAATGGCAGTTTGTTAAAAAGCCCGGCTTGTATATCATCCGCCATTTTGAAGCTGCCACGCAGTATGTTCATCGCCCGGGCTATGCCAACAAGCACGCTATCGAAGTACGCTTTCGCAGCTTTCAGGCAGATGATACTATTCTAAAACTTAACAACGATTATTATAAAGACCGCAGCAACAGGTTGCAGCTTATGGAGTTTACCTACCGCTACGACCTTAATAAAGTTGATAACTGGAACTATCCTACTACAGGACTGAAAGTTGTGGGTACAGCAGGTATTCGTGTCGGCATTCAGGGTTTTGGTTTTCAGAGCTATGTAAATGCTGAAGTTGGTTATTTCAAAAGATTTGGGCGCAAATGGTTGTGGTCAGAGATACTACGCGGCAGGCTTACTGCTCCTGATGACATGCCATACACCTTTCGTTACGCAATGGGCAATGCCAGCGAATATGTACGGGGTTATGAGTATTATGTAATAGATGGCACACAGTATGGGTTGCTGCGTACCAACCTTAAATATGAATTGCTGAATACAGCCATCCGAAACTTTCCGATACGTTACCTGGCAGTCATACCTATTCGTATATACCCAAAGATATTTGCAGATATAGGTTATGCAGTTAATCCTATTGCAGGCACCAGCTTCCTCAACAACAGGGGTTTGGCAGGCTATGGTTTCGGAGTAGATATTGTATCTGCTTATGATTTCAAGCTGAGGCTGGAATACACATGGAACCACTTGGGGCAAAAAGGTTTATTTTTGCACACGAACAGCGAATAATTACAATATGTTGGTAGCACTCTATAACAGGACATTCGAAACGCAGGACATACCTACGCTACAGCATATAGCTGCCATGCTCGAAGGGCACGGTATTCAGCTGGTATTTTACAAAGAGTTCTACGAGCGAATCAATCCGTACCTGAACCTCAAAAACACACCACGCTTCTTTACTGGCAAGCTCGATTTGCCAACTAATACAGACATGCTTTTTAGTCTTGGAGGAGATGGAACATTGCTTGATACCATATCATTTGTAGGAGGGGGCAATATACCATTGATAGGTATTAACCTCGGTAGGTTGGGTTTCCTTGCAGCTATTCCTGAAGAAGAAGTGGAAGCAGCCATCCTGTCATTAGTCCGCGGCTCATATACACTTGAGAAAAGGACACTGATACACTTGGATAGCAGTATACCCTTGTTCGATGGTGCACCTTATGCACTTAATGAGTTTACCATACACCGAAAAGACTCATCTTCCATGATTAAGATACACACGTACCTGAACGGTGAGTTTATGAATACTTATTGGGCAGACGGCTTAGTGGTAGCGACACCTACAGGTTCTACAGGTTATTCACTAAGTTGCGGCGGCCCGGTGGTATTTCCGCAAACATCCAGTTTCATCATAACGGCCGTTGCACCTCACAATCTGAACACGCGCCCGGTAGTTGTACCTGACGATAATGTTATATCTTTTGAAGTAGAGGGGCGTACCGAGCAGTTTCTGTGTACGCTCGATTCACGTACCGAAATCATTACCAGCAGTGTACAGTTAGCGGTTAAGAAAGAGAGTTTCACCATATCATTGGTACGTCCGGATGAACATAACTTCCTCAATACCATCCGACAAAAACTGTATTGGGGCATTGACAAACGAAATTGACATCAAGGCAATAAACTATTACATTTGTAGTTATACCATACTGATATATGCAAAAAGCTGCCGCCATATTATTACTCACACTGTCGCTACTCTGCAGGCATAGCTTGCAGGCACAGAGCTTTTTTACAGGTGAGGAGTATGGCTTTGCAGTTGGAGGATCGCAATACTTCGGCGACCTGAATGATAATTACGGCTTTTATTTTGTGCGCCCTGCAGGGGGTGTCTTTGCCCGTATACACCTGAGCCCATATGTGGCAACACGATTTACTGCCAACTACACCAAGGTAGGTTATAATGATGCTTTTTCTTCTAACAGCTATAACAAAAAACGCAACCTCAACTTTCAGAGCGATATTGTAGAAGTAGCTTTTCAGACAGAATTCAACTTCATGCGTTTTACTACGGGCGAGCTGCATAGCCGCTTCACGCCCTATATTACATTGGGCGTAGGTGCTTTTTATTACAACCCTTATACTACATACAATGGTGTGCGCTACAATTTGAAGCAAGTAGGCACAGAGGGCCAGTATGTAGGCTACGAAGGTAGGATATACAGTAATTTCAACATTTGCTTCCCTCTGGGTATTGGCGTAAAATATTGGGTAGTGCCAGGGGTTAATGTAGGTTTTGAGATAGCGCATCGTCTTACACTTACCGACTATCTGGATGATGTAAGTACCACATACGTTGATCGTAAGCTATTTGAAGGGGCAGACCCCTCCAATCCACCAGTTGCTTATTACTTGCAAGACCGTTCAACTGAAAAAGGTGGCGACCCGCTTGGGCGCGATGGTAAACAGCGTGGTAACAGTGCTACCAAAGATCAGTACATGATGTTTATGTTCAACCTTTCTTTCCAATTTAAAACATACAAATGCCCTGCTTATCTGAAAGACGGGTATTTTATGTATTAGTCCTTACTGAAACATGTTCAGCTTCTTCTTTCCTTCGTAGTTGATGGGAATATTTACCATTACACCTTTGCCTGCTTTTACATTGCCTGTCAGGCGTATGTTTACTTCTTCATTTGCCAGCAGCGTTAGTGCATTGGGTAGTATATTCTTCAAATCGGCAACCAATGTTACCGGCAATAAGAAGGTGCTCGATGCAGGTACATGAAACTTCTTATCGAGCATGGCATGGCCTGCCAGTTTGTTGTTGATGTACAAATCAACATTGGCATCTTTCAGCGTCATGCCGTATTTGTTAGGGTTATAAAACTGCACATCCATACCCACCTCAGGGCGCATACTTATTTTACCTACCCGAAAATTCTTGACATCCTGATACACCAAATCTTTGGGGCTGGCACATGCTGCAAAAAGAACAACGCTTAACACCATAATGGCATTAAGCGTTTTAGTATACATAGTATTGTATTTCGCGAGCATATTTATTTGCGTTTCATCACTTTCTCTACTGCAGCTATAATATCGCCTTTGCCCAAACCGTACTTTTCAAGCAGGTCTGTAGGTGTGCCGCTTTCGCCGAAGGTATCATTGACAGCAACATACTCTTGCGGAGCAGGATAGTTGCGTGCCAATACTTGTGCTACGCTATCACCCAACCCACCATTAGCCTGATGTTCTTCGGCAGTAACAACGCAATTAGTCTTTTGTACTGATTTTAGTATTGCCTCTTCGTCCAATGGTTTGATGGTGTGCATATTAATAAGCTCTACCGATATGCCTTTTGCTGCCAGTTCTTTAGCAGCTTCTACAGCTGTCCATACAAGGTGACCGCAAGCTATGATAGTAACATCCGTACCTTCTGCCAACACCTGTGCTTTGCCGATTATAAATTCCTGTTCAGGTGCAGTGAAGTTGGCCCATTTAGGGCGACCGAAACGCAGATATACAGGGCCTTCATGTTCAGCAACAGCTATTGTTGCTGCTTTGGTCTGGTTGAAATCGCAAGGAACGATGACTGTCATCCCCGGCAACATTTTCATCATACCGATGTCTTCCAGCACCTGGTGCGTTGCGCCATCTTCGCCCAAAGTAAGCCCAGCGTGAGATGCACATATCTTTACATTTTTGCCACTATATGCTATAGACTGGCGTATCTGATCGTACACGCGGCTGGTACTGAAATTGGCAAACGTAGTAGTGAAAGGTATTTTACCACCTACCGTCATACCTGCTGCTACACCCATCATGTTGGCTTCTGCAATGCCACACTGCACATAACGCTCCGGAAACTCTTTCATAAACTGGTTCAGCTTCAGTGAGCCTGCTAAGTCGGCAGTAAGTGCTACTACATTGGGGTTGCGGCGCGCAGCTTCTACTATGCCTTCTCCGAAGCCCGAGCGGGTATCTTTTTCATTCAGTATGTTGATGTCTTGTATCATTATATCGGCTAATATGGGCGCAAAAATAAGTTTTTCAGTTGGCAGTTTACTTAGCCTTTTACCAATATATATCCCCAATCTTTCAGCCAATTGATAACTTTTTCTTTATAGTCGCCCTGAATGAGGATGAGGCCGTCTTTTGCGCTACCACCTGCACCGCATTTGGTTTTCAGTTGTTTACCTAATGCTTCCAGGTCTTCAATAGTACCTATGAAGCCCTCTACTAATGTTACTACCTTACCTGCCCTTTGTTTACTATCCAGCTTCACACGTAGTTTTTGTTTTTCTTTAGGCAGGGTTTCGCCAGCAGGCTCTTCTGGGTAGTTGTTGTAGTAGTCGTTATTGGTACTATATACAAGCCCATCGGGGCGGGGTTTGCTTTTGTTGCTCATAGTTTGTACAAATAATAAAGTAAAAGTAAAAAAGAAAAAGACTTGACAGTGACATATTAATAACCAGCAGTTTTTATATAATAATGGGTTTGTTTTGTTGCAATTTGTTGCAGTTTTACCTGATGCCTGCCTGCCAAAGACATACGAAATACAAAAATATCAGTAGTTAGTATAGCAATTTTCAAAGAACTTTTACTATAGCAAATATACGTAAATTTATCTATTTTATAAAAGTTGCCTATTTGTTGGAGCCTGGCCCGGGATGTACAATTATAATTTAGTGTAAAGCGCAACCCTTTCTTTACTATCAGCGGCTGCATTTATCCGCCATGCTATTAATAAGTTAGGTACCCAACACAACCATGCTACTATGGTGTAGGCAATAAGCATATCGCCTGTGGTTATGGTGAGTATGGGTAGCCATATACGCAAAGTAACAGCTGCAAATGTACAGGCATAACTATATACCATCATTTGACGATGTGCAGTAATGCTGCCAGCTTTTATATGCCGGTATGCCATCAGCGTGGTGTAAAACCACACTACCCCCAACGATACAAAACCTGCTGCTGAAGGCCAACCACCCGTAGCAAAAAAACCGATGTATATCCCCGCTACAGCGCTCACCCAAACGCAGCACACATATACTTTGCCCATATTGCGGTGTAGTGGCAGCCTGTTTGTGCGCAGCTTTGCTATAAACTGTGGCCAGCCGCTGAGCAATGCCAATCCTCCTGTTACGATGTGCACATAAAATGCTACCTGCCATAGGACATCTGCCAGCAATGCATCTGGTTTGGTAGTGAGTAAACCAAAGCGAGTGTGGATAAAGAAATAGATAGCAGGATATACCCCTATGATACATGCCAGTACTATCATAACAACCCGAAGGCTTTTTTGCAGCATCTTTCTCTGTTTTGTCATTATCAAACGGGGGTTATAGTATGGTAAGCGCCCGTTAATTCACCCCCGATAGTATCGTGGATTTTTGTTAATTTCATTATTATAATGAGAAACTTACGGATTTTATATAACACTGCATGCCTCGTATTGTTGCTGAGCACAACAGGCTATGCACAGGAAGTAAAAAACGGGCTGACCTGGTACACGGATGTAGCACAGGTGCAACAACTGAGCGAGAAGACGAAGAAGCCCGTGTTTGCCTTCTTTACCGGTAGCGACTGGTGCGGTTGGTGCCACAGATTGCAGGCGGCTGTATTCAACAAAGCTGGCTTTAAAGAATGGGCTAAGAAAAATGTGATATTACTGGAGCTGGACTACCCGCGCAATAAACAACTACCTGAAAAGCTGGCAAAGCAGAACGCGGAATTGCAACAGTTCTTCCAAGTACAGGGTTATCCGACGGTGTGGATGTTTTACATAGTGAAAGACAAGGCATCGGGCAAGTTCAATATCAGTGCGCTTGGCTCTCTTGGTTACCCACGCTCCGAGCAGGGCAAAGAAGCAGAAGCATTCTTGGTCAATGCGAATGAAATATTGAAGAATAAGCCGAAGAGTTAAGGTTCGTTAACAGTAAGTGCTGTATATAGTAGTTTCTCTACCTATTCACCACATCAGGGTTACCCATTTTACCTGCATTATAGTCGTTAATGCATTGCATTATCTGCGCTTCGGTATTCATTACAAACGGACCGTAAGAATATACAATTTCATTCAGCGGTTGCCCACCCAGCAAAAATATCTCCGCCCCTTCTTCGCTGTATATGTTGATGTTATCTGCGCCACGCTTGTATAGAACCAACTGATTGGGCTTTACAGCATTTTGCCCCTCTACTTCCAGCTTGCCGCTTACGGCATAGATAAAAGCATTGTGTTCGGGGTTTACGGGTATATTCAGCCTTGCCTGTTTGTTCAGCTTCAGGTAGTAATAAAAAGCAGGTGTATATGTCTTTACGGTTGATTTATAGCCAAACAATTCGCCTAATACCACACGCCCTGTATAGTCTTTGTTTACGATAGCAGGCATATTGGCATCATTATAAACCGTAGTGCTGGGGGTATCGTGCTTGTGTGCCGATGGTATGTTGAGCCATATCTGGAAGCCATGTATTTTGCCGCCTTCTTTTTTCAACTGCTCGCCGCTTTCTTCCATATGTATAGCGCCACGCCCGCTGTTGAACATCATGTACTCACCTGTATGTATCTGAAAATCATAATCAAGGCTGTCTTTGTGGTGCCCGCTACCCGACAAGAAATAGGTAGTAGGTATCACCCCTGCGTGCGGGTGGGCAGGTACTTTCAGGGCGGTACTGCCGGGCTTCAGGTCAACCGGGCCAAACTCATCGAAAAACACAAAGGGCGAAACATAGTCTGTATGATTACCCGCAAAAGCACGCATTACGGGTAATGTACCCACCATGGTAGCGTCGGCATCCAATATGCGATGTATCTGCCGATTGCGCTTATTGGTGTACATACCACTCTGCCCGAATATGAATGACGGTGCTGCTACAGATGCACCCAATATAGCTGACCCTTTAATGAATTTTCTTCTGCTCATCATACCCTAAAGTTAGGCATATATAATATAGAAATAACTCAATTAATGTCTATACATCAATAAGTGGTGATTATATATCTAAATGTATTTTCAACCTGCGCTGCCTAAATATCTAAAATTCTATCACACTCACTACCCACCAGCCAGCAACACCTGCCAGGCTTTGTTTACGTCGCCCTCGTCGAGCAGCTCTTTGGCATATTGATGTAAGGCATTGGCAAGGGTATGTTCGTCGTTGCTGTTGTCGCGAAGTATGTGTGTCAGCCTGTCGTCGTATAGCACGGTATCAACCACTGGTATGGTAGTGCTGTTGCCCAGCAAGCCGAGGTTATTGCCGGTAAGTATGGCACTGTTGCGAATGCTGTCGGGCAGATTATCTATACCAATGCCCAGTTGCATATTAGGTTTAGGTACTTCAAAAACCGCATTGCCTGACGCACGACAATAATAGTCTGCCCCCATACGTGCTACAAGGTCTATTTTGTGAGGGTCTATCTTACCATGTTCATTCAGTACCTCGTCGTTTATATGCATACATAATACCTCGCAGATAATAAGATTGCCCGCGCCACCTTCGTTACCCGTTTCTATCACCTGCGTTACTTTACACTCCAACTGTGCAGGCGACTCTTTTACACGAAAAGCTTTAACCATATCGCCTGCTACGGGTGTGAAGCCACTCTTCACAAACTCGCTCACACCTTTAGGGTACTCGCAACTGGCAAGGCTCATTTGCTGCACCATATCGTAGCTCACTACGTTTATCACCACTTCTTTGGTTTCGTAAATATTTTCGAGTGTGTGTTTGATAGTGTTATCGCGTACGCGGCGTGCGGGTGAGAATACCAATACAGGGGGCTTGCTGCCGAATACGTTGAAAAAACTAAAAGGCGACAGGTTGGCATTACCATCCTTATCTACCGTACTGGCAAAACATATAGGACGTGGTGCAATAGCGCCAAGTAAATAAGCGTGTAAGTCAGCAGTCTTGATTTCTCCGGGTACAATCTTCATAGCCGCAAAGGTAATAAACGTAAAACGGAACCTTGATTAATGAGATAAAAACATCAGTTAGCCTGAGTTTTCTACCTCATCAATATTCTTCTCCTACAACAGTACCGGTACAAAAAAGTTGTAGATAATGCATAAAACAGCAAAGCCCCCCAATTGGGGGGCTTTGCCTATAAAATTAACTTGCTATTATTCTGCTTCCGCTACTACTTCTTTCACTTCGGGTATCATACGCTTCATCATACCTTCTATGCCTGCTTTCAGTGTTATCATAGAAGACGGGCAGCCGGAGCATGAACCCTGCATCATCAGCTTCACCACACCATCTTCGTACCCTTTGTAGCTGATGGCACCACCATCCATTTCTACGGCTGGTTTGACGTAGTTTTCAAGCAGTTCTTTGATGCGTTTTACAATATCACTATCATCAGCGTTTACAGTGTTGGTATCAGCCTTCTTTACTATAAGGTCTTCGTTTATTACGGCTTTACCCTCTTCCAGGTATTGCTTTAAAAATTCACGTACTGTAGGTATTACATCTTCCCAAAGTGTGTCGGGTGTCTTCGTCAGTGTTACAAAATTGCTGGCTATGAAAACACTGCGAATGAAAGGAAACGCAAACAACTCTTTAGCCAACGGCGATGGTGTTGCCGATGCTTCTTCAGGGAAATCAATACTCTTGCCCGGGTACAATAGTTTGTTAGCAACAAACTTCATTGTTTCGGGGTTGGGTGTCATTTCCGTATATATACTCACGATAGTATTGCCTGTCTTCAACATGATGTTATCTAATTACTTGTAGCAAAAATACTTAATTAATACCGTACGTTAAATTGATTACTGCAATATTGATATAGGCTTATGCCTCACAGTTAATTTTCATTAAAATTTTGTTAAGACATTATTCGTATAAATTATTGATTTACAGATAATTACAGGCTTTAACACAGCCTTGCAATTCTTTTAACAGTATGTTGCAGTACATCGGTTTTGTTGCCTCGTATGTTTGTATCAGGAATCATTATTCACTCAAAAAAACTAGCATGTTATGAAACAATCAATGGTAATGCTGGCAGTAATCGGGATGATGCACTTCAGCGCAAATGCACAAAATAAAGAGATTAAGAAAAGTGAATTTGACATCAACTACAAAGTTTGTCGCATCAATGGTAAGTACACTACCTGCAGCGATAATACACCCACTGTAGTAAACACTCCTTCTTATATCAGAAAGGTAGAAATGCAGAAAGCAAAGGCATACGCAAAAACACTGGATGGATTGCGCAGGTACGACACATATACACGTGTACAGCCACTACAACCAGTAACAGTAGTTGCGCCTAAACCTATTGTGAAAATCGACCAACGTTATGAAGGTACAAGTGCCGCTTATCATGGCAACCCCACGCCTGAAAACGATGGCATTGCAAAAAATAAAGAGCGAAATATCAACTATCTGAATACCAGTACATACTTACCAGCCAATGATGGCGGACTGGCAAGCAGATGATAGTTTTATACCTAAATAAAAAAGGTTGGTACTGTACCAACCTTTTTTATTTAATGTTATCTATCGTGCATCAAAATCTATTACTACACGTTCTGTACGTGGGTGAGATTGGCAGGTGAGTACAAATCCCTTTTCAATTTCATCTTTTTCCAGGGAATAGTTGACTTCCATATCCACCGTGCCCTCCGTTACTTTGGCACGGCATGTGCAGCATACGCCGCCCTTGCAGGCAAAAGGAAGATCGGCACCCATCTTCAGCGCAGCATCCAAAATACTATCGCCATTGTAAGCCAAGTCCATATCAAAAGTAGTACCATCCAGCGTGATGCTTACTTTGCTCATCTTACCATCGTCGCCGATATGCTCTTTCACCCATTTTTCGTGGGTAGCTTTCGGTTGGTCGGGAGATGTAAAGAGTTCTATATGTACTTGTTCTGATGGTACACCGAGGTCTGTAAGGCGTTGCTTAACGGATAGTATCATATCCTCTGGCCCGCATATAAACGCTTCGTCAATACCTTTAATATTTATCAGTGTATCGCAAAAAGCCGAACACTTATCGGCACTGATGCGCCCGTTGAACAATGGTACGTCCATCTGCTCGCGGCTTAGTACATGATACACACGTAGGCGTTGCATGTATATGTTTTTCAATCCCTCTATCTCTTCTCTGAATATGATGGTACCCCTGCTGCGGTTGCCATATATGAGTGTAAACGTACTGTCTGGCTCGTTTTTCAATACGGTTTTCATAATGCTCATTACAGGGGTGATGCCACTGCCTGCTACAACTGCCAGATAGTTTTTCGCTTTTTTATCTGATGCACGTGGCGTGAATTTACCCATAGGGGGCATTACTTCCAGCATATCCTTTTTCTTCAGCACATCGTTGGCATAGGTAGAAAATTTACCACCGTCCACTTTCTTTACGGCTACACGTAGTTCTCCCTCGTCGGGGCTAACACATATAGAATAGGAACGGCGCACTTCCTCACCGTTGAGCTGTGTACGAAACGTAAGGTACTGCCCCGCCGCAAACCTGAATGTATCTTTCAAATCGGCAGGTACATGCAGCGCTACCGATACGCAATCGCTTGTTTCTTGCTTTACTTCCGCTACTTCCAGGTTATAAAACTTCAATGCAGACATCTTGTTTCAGCTATATTAATTGAGGCGTAAAAATATATAAAAAACGCTATGGCTATTATGATTTATGTCATACTAGCCAAGCATGGTTTCCAAATCTTCTTTCTTTATAAGAGTAAATACTTTTTTGCCATCAGGCGTATATTCCGGTTGTGTGCAGGCAAACAGTTCATCTATCAATGCCTGCTGCCCTTCTTGTACCTGCAAGCCACCCGTATTGCGCGACAAGCGGCGAGCCATATTGGTAAGCAACATTTCCGAGCGTTTGGCAACAGCATCCGTGGCTTCGTGTTTCAGTTGCTCTATCACTTCATCCAATACATTTTTTTCTTCACCGGCAGGCAATGCTGTAGGTACACCCTGCACCACAAATGTATTTTGTCCGAAGGGCGAAATATCAAAACCGATGCGTGACAGATCTGCTAACGCTTCCGTCAGCAGCAGCGCATCTTGCGGCGGTACTTCGTACGACAATGGAAATAATAATTGTTGTGATGGTGTGTTGCCGTTATTCCATTCTGCCAGCAAACGCTCGTACCATATACGCTCCTGCGCGCGTCGTATGTGTATCAGCATCAACCCAGACTTGACTGTTGTTACCAACATACTGCCTTGTATAGATATGATGCTCTTGGCATTGGCTGTTTCGGGTTCTTTGTGCAGCGATGGAGCAGTTACCGCAGCATCGTTTGCTGTTTGTTGCTCGGCTATGTCGTCAGCTATTTTGTATAGTTCTTTCCACTCACGCAGACTATCTTTTTTAACAGCAAGGTGCGCTTGGTTCTTCTGTGTAAAAGTGTTGAACAAATAGCCCTTTTCGGTTTCGTCTTTCCTGTCTTGTGTTACAGGCAATTGTACGCTCGATAGTTGCTGTATCTCCGGGCTTAATGTAAAATCGAGCGAGGGGGCGATATTGTATTTTGCCAATGCATGCTTCACAGCTGCATTGAGGTAGGCATACATCATGCGGTCGTCTTCAAACTTCACTTCCTGTTTTGTAGGATGCACGTTTACATCCACCCTTGCAGGGTCTATCTCCAGAAACAATACGTAAAACGGGAATGCTTCTTTTTCTATCAGCCCTTCGTAGGCCTGTACCAATGCGTGATGCAAGTATGGGCTGCGGATGAAACGGTTGTTGATGAAGAAGAACTGCATACCGCGAGTACGGGTAGCAGCCTCCGGCTTACCGATGAAACCGGATATATTCAGCAAGTCGGTTTTTTCTTCAACAGGCACTAAGTTTTTTTCGTATGAATTGCCTAACAATCCTTTGATGCGCATCTTCAGGTTGCCTGTTTCCAGATGGTATTGCTCTGCGCCATTGTGCCACAGCCTGAATGCCACCTGCGGATGTGCAAGTGCCACGCGGGTAAACTCATCTATAATATGCCTGTACTCTGTAGTGTTGCTCTTTAAAAAATGTCTGCGAGCCGGTACGTTGAAAAACAGGTTTTTAACCATGATGCTGGTACCTTGCGGTGCAGCACAGGGTTCCTGTTTTTTTACTTCAGTTGCTTCTATTATCAAATGGCTGCCCGTTTCGCTGTCTTGTTTACGGGTTTTCATTTCTACCTGTGCTACTGCGGCAATAGATGCCAATGCCTCGCCGCGGAAGCCCATCGTGCGGATAGAAAATAAATCGTTGATGTTGCGGATTTTAGATGTAGCATGTCGCTCGAAGCTCATACGAGCATCCGTTGGGCTCATGCCACTTCCATTGTCTATCACCTGTACCAATTCTTTGCCAGCATCTTTCAGTACCAGTTGCACCTCTGTAGCACCTGCATCTATAGCGTTCTCCAGCAATTCTTTTACGGCCGATGCCGGACGTTGAATCACCTCGCCTGCAGCTATCTGGTTGGCTATATGGTCTGATAATAATTGTATGATGTCGGGCACTGCCTGCAAATGAGTTTTCGCAAAGGTAAGGCATAGCGTATGGAAATAGCAGGGCATTCCTAACATGACGAAAATCATATTTCATTCAAATGAATGTCATTTTCTTTGCCTTGTTGTTGCAGGACATTTGTAGTAACAAAAAGAAAAAAACTTGATTATTTATCAAGCAAAATAGGCCTCAGTTTTAGTTAGATATAGTGCATAATGGGTTTGCCGCCCCCTTTCCAGGGGGCGGGTGCTTTTTAGGGCATAGCCATCCCGAACAATAAGGTTATATTTGTTTCATGGCGTTGGGTAAAAAACTCTTCATATCTCTTTCCTTTTTTATATGCTTCTTTTCGCTTGTTGCAACAGCGCAACGCGGGCGCATTACTACCGGCAGCGGTACGACATTCAATCCGTTACAATTAAAAAATAAATGGGTTGACAGCATATATAACAAACTCGGTGATACAGAACGCATCGGACAGTTATTTATGGTGGCGGCCTACAGCGGCGGTAAAGACTACAACGAAGAGAAGATAAAACAACTCATTTCAGAACGCCGTATAGGTGGTGTCATATTTATGCAGGGAACGGCAGAGGCACAGGCATCTCTCACCAACCTTTATCAGCAAATGGCAAACGTGCCCTTGCTAATAGCAATGGATGCAGAATGGGGGCTTGGCATGCGCCTGACCGGTGTGAAAAATCTGCCGCGAGCTATGATGATCGGTGCTACCCGCGATACGGCTATAGCATACAAGCTGGGCACAGCCATAGCAAAGCAATGTAAACGCATGGGTGTACACATAGACTTTGCACCTGTTGTAGATGTAAATAATAACCCTAATAATCCCATCATCAATGCACGCTCTTTTGGCGAGGATAAATTATTGGTTACGCATTTGGCGCTTGCCTATATGCGCGGGCTGCAGGATAACGGAGTGATGGCTTGCGCCAAGCACTTTCCCGGTCATGGAGATACCGATGCAGACTCGCATGAAGACATGCCGGTTATCAACAAGAGTATGCAGCAATTAGATACGCTGGAGTTATACCCGTTCAAGGAGATGATACGAAAAGGGATAGGCAGCGTAATGGTTGCACACTTGTCTGTGCCGGCCATCGAGCCACAAAAAAAGGTGCCCACCACGTTATCTAAAAATACCATTACCGGTTTATTAAGAAACAAACTGGGCTTCAAAGGATTGATATTTACCGATGCACTTAATATGAAAGGCATTGCCAAGTACTATAGCCCCGGAGAAATCGACGTACGTGCATTGATGGCAGGAAACGATATGCTTTTGTTTTCGCAAGATGTACCATCTGGTATGAAAAAAATAATGGCCGCTATTGACAGTGGTAAGATAACATGGCCAGAGATAGAGATACATGTAAAAAGAGTACTGGCTGCCAAATACGATGCCGGATTACATAACTGGAAACCCATCGAAAGCATCAACGCGACAGAAGAACTAAATAGTGTAGTAATACCATTGCGAACGATTACCACAAAAAAATCTGTTACGCTGATACGTGACAGAAATAATATCATTGCAAATCTCTTGAACACCCGCAAGCGTATCGGCTATATAGGTATTAATGCGAAAGACAGCTCCCATCTGGCCAATGCACTATTACAATCTATTCCCGATATGAAAATGGAATGGTTGCCCAAAGGCAGTAGCTCATCTGTTACTAACAAAATACTTGCTAATACTGCACTGAATAATGATATAACGATAGTAGGCATACACAGCATGAGCTTTTATCCTACAAACGGCTACTACTCGCTTGATGAGCAACAGATGTCTTTGATAAAACAACTGGCTGCTCGCCCGGATGTGCTGATTGCACTTATGGGGAATCCGTATTTGCTGAAAAACACCTGCAAAACGGGCTCTGTCGTTGTTACCTACGAAGATGATAGCCTGACTCAGGATGCTGTAGCACGAGTGTTGCTACGCAAAGACGATGCCCGAGGCATATTGCCTGTATCGCCGTGTGTGGGTATGCAGACGGAAGGTATTCTATTGCCGCCAGTAGCTGCAGCAACCCCTGTAGCTACCGATGTGTTGGTAAAAACAGACTATGTTGAAGATGCAAAAGTGGTGAATGAAAATGCGTTGGAGAAATTGGATATGTTTTTGCAACGCAGTATTGCCGATGGCGCATTTCCCGGCTGCCGCATACTGGCTGCCAAAGACGGGAAAGTATTTTATGATAAAGCTTTCGGCTACTACGACTATAACAAAACACAACCTGTAACCGAAACTACACTCTATGATATTGCATCCGTTACAAAAGTAGCAGCTACCACATTAGCAGTAATGCGGCTGTACGAAAGCGGCAAACTGAACCTCGACAAAACCATTGGCGACTATCTGCCATGGGTGAAAGGAACTGACAAGGAAGGACTGAAGATTAAAGACCTGCTGCTGCATCAGGCAGGGTTGAAAAGCTGGATACCTTTTTACAAGGAAACGCTCGACGAAAAGGGTAATCTTAGACCTGAATTGTATAGTAACAAGGCCGATAACCGCAAATGGATAACGGTTGCTAAAAACCTATACCTCAATGGCGACTATACAGATACCATCTGGAACAGAATACTCAACAGCCCGTTGGAAAATAAAGGTAAATGTGTGTACAGCGACCTTGACTTTTATTTCCTTGCCGCGATTACTGAAAAGATAACAGGACAGCATATAGACAAATATGTGGACGAGCAGTTTTACAAACCATTGGGGCTGAAGCATACTACTTACAATCCCTTGCAGAAATTTAAAGAACAGGATATAGCACCTACCGAAAAAGACAACGTTTTCCGCCGGCAACAGATACAAGGCTATGTACACGACCAGGGTGCTGCCATGCTGGGTGGGGTAGCAGGCCATGCGGGGGTGTTTTCTACTGCAGGCGATGTAGCAGTCATATTCCAGATGCTGCTGAACAAAGGCACATACAAAGGGCAACGATATTTCAAAAAAGAAACGATAGAAAAATTCACGGCATACAATTCTGCCATCAGCCGCAAAGGCTTGGGTTTTGATAAGCCAAAAGAAGACAAAGACGATGCAGGCCCGGCAGGCAATCGCACAAGTGGTTATGCATTCGGGCATCAGGGTTTTACGGGTACTTGTGCTTGGGCCGACCCTGCTACGGGCATTGTATTCGTATTTCTATCCAACAGGGTACACCCCTCTGCCGATAACAACAACATCAACAGAATGAGTATACGCACCATAGCGCAAGACTATATTTACGAAGCACTTGGCTACGGTATCAACCACGAAAGACCAGCGGTGTATAAGATACAGGTGGGGAAGTAGAAACCATATACTTCTCAGTATTAAGTGATTATCGCCTTGATAATCTTTAGTTAGCAATTGAATAATTAACCTTTCATCCATTATTATGCCTGCTTGCTAAGACGATGCTATATAAAGGAACTTACACTAATTTATTTTTGACAAATTGAAGCTCAAATAAAACTCAGTTTTCGGAATAATATCATAGTAGAGTTGTTGAGAAATAAATTGTAAAGATTCTACTGTCTGTTGTATTTAAAATACCGAATAGATCATTTTACAATGACTTGTACTAACGTGAATAATACTAACAGTAGTATTAATCCATTCACGTTTTTTTAACTACAACTCCCCCATCAACGCTTCTAATTCTGCTATTATCATGGCAGTGGCACCCCATACTATGTGGTTGTTGTTCCACCGGTAGGCAGGGGCTTTGAGCGTGATGTGCGGAAAGGCTTCGGGGGTAATGTGTGTTACAATTTTACGTTCGGGGGCAAAGAAATCGTGCAAGGGCACCTCCAGCGTGTATTGTACTTCGTTAGGGCTTAGCACATATGGTTGCGGTGCGGCAGTATAGCCCAAAAACGGAAATACATTGGAATAACTGACGGGTATATACAAGGACGTAAGCGCACCCAGTAGTTCTATATTATCTGCCGCTATGCCTACTTCTTCATTGGTTTCGCGTAGGGCAGTGTACGACAGGTCTTTGTCTGCATCGTCTTTTCGTCCTCCGGGGAAACTGATTTGCCCGCTATGGGCTTTGCCGTCTGCCACTCGTTTTATCAGCAACAGGTTCAGCGCATCATTTTTAGGGAAGAGCAAAGCCAGCACCGCACTTTGTTTAGCATCGGCCGGCAATACGCTCGGTAATTCTCGTACACGGGCTGCCATATTATTTTGCGCGACAAGCCCAGGCAATGGCTTTTGCAGGCGGCGCTTCAGCTTTTCTATGGTGTCTGTAATATTCACTATGCGCTACTCGTCTTTAAAACCAATTTTCACATGTGTGCCATCGCAATATGGCTTATTGCCCGATGCGCCGCAACGGCACAGCGCTGTTACTTTATTTTTCTTCACAGCCTCGCCATCTTTGTTTTTCACAGTGATGTTGCCATACACAAGCAGCGGTCCGTTGGGCGATACTTCTACTACCGTATCTACATCTACTACAGGGTTTTTATTGTCCTGCTTATCCTCATTACGAAAATAAGTGAGCGCGCCCGATGGGCATTTTTCTACCTGTGCTATTATGCTGGCAGTAGTGGCAGCATCCATCTTTATCCATGGGCGTTCGCGTGGGTTGAAAACTTCTGCCAACCCCGTCCAGCATAGTTTGCTATGTATGCACTGATTGGGTTTCCATGTAATGGTTATCTCTCCGTTGGTGTAATGTTTTGTAATGTCTTTATGTTCGCTCATTATTTATCTTTTTTAAGGCTGTCAATACTTTGTTGCACTTGCTCTGTCAAATCCAAATGCAATTGAAAAAGCTCAATGATATTACGGTGCTGGTGCAATAAAAGATGGTCGATTTTTTTATGTAATAAGCGTATTTCTTTTTCTGCTTTCAGGTTTACCCTGAAGTCGTATTCTGCACGTTCGCGGTCTTTGTCTTCCTGTCTGTTCTGGCTCATCATAATAACGGGTGCCTGTAAAGCAGCCACGCAGGATAGCATCAGGTTGAGCAGTATATACGGGTAAGGGTCGAATGCATTTGTCATCAGGTAGAAAGAATTAATAAGCATCCATACTACCAAAAAACTCAGGAATATGATGATGAACCGCCAGCTACCACCAAAGTCGGCAATCTTGTCAGATAACTTTTCACCGAATGTAAGTTGTTTATCATTCTTTCGGGTTTCGATAGGTTGCAGGGTTTCGTCCTCTTCATATTGCTTACTCACATTATGCATCATTGCACTGTGTGCTTTTGTTTCTTCAGCAGTGAGGTTGGCTACATAGGCGTGCAGCAAATCGTTCAGTGCTTTGTAAGAAATAAACGAACCTGCATCTATACCATTGTGTATTGTTTTGACAAATTCCTGTAATCCGGGACGTAATTGCATCCACATTACACCGTCTTTATCTGTAACAATAGCACCTGTTATGCTGCAGGTTCGTTCCATATACTAAATATACAACAAAGCCTTGTTTGTGTATATGAATTAATTGTACATCGGTACTTCTATTACCAGTACATCACTGTCTGTTTCTGCTGTCAGGTTGAGTGTTGGTATGTTGCTGAGCCCTGCTGCATCGCGGCGATTCAATATTTGCCCGTTTGCGTTCACGCTGCCGTCTATGTTAAATACATACACACCATGCTTATCGCTGTGCAGTTGGTGGGCGATTGTGTTACCCGCTTGCAGGGTAGTACGGTATATCCATGCCTGTTGATGTATTTTCAGCCCCTCGTCGTTATTATCAATGGGTGACACCAACATCTGCAGTTTGTTTACCCTTTCTTCGGGGGCAAAGAAGGTTTGCCCGTAGCGGGGTTCTACATTGCGCTTGTCGGGGAATATCCATAGTTGCAGCAGGTTTACTTTCTTATCGCGGTTGTGGTTGTATTCGCTGTGAAACACGCCTGTACCTGCACTCATTACCTGCACCTCGTTCGGATGGATGGCTTGTGTATGCCCCATGCTGTCTTTATGCTCCAACGCGCCGTCCAGCACCACGGTTATGATTTCCATGTTATCGTGCGGGTGTTTGCCGAAGCCCATGCCTTCCGATACTATATCATCATTTAGTACCCGCAAAGCACCGAAGTGTATTTTGGAAGCATCGTGATAGCCGGCAAAGCTGAACGAATGGTGAGCGTTGAGCCATCCGTGGTCGGCATGGCCGCGCTCGTTGGCGGGATGAAAAATTGTATTAGCCATAATTTGTCCTTTTTTTAGTGTTGTAAAGAATTAATGTATGTACATCAATTAGCGCAAATGTACTGCCAATACCTAACAACTGACAAATTTGCCTGCCTATACAACTATTGATAACGTTAATACTGTCTTAATTGCGAAACAGCGGAAACAATTAATTACTAAATTGGCAATGAATATGAATAAACAAGTACGTTACAAGTTATTATTTGCAGGCATAGCGGGCATTTTAGCCATAAACAGCCAAGCCCAAAGCTTTGATACCCTTAAGCGTAAAGACGCTAATGGATGGGAGTTTTTTCAGATAAGACAAGGCAATACTGTAATAGAGGAAGGACATTCTAAAAACGGAGTGAAAGAGGGCGTATGGGTAATGTTTTGGGATACTGGTTACCCCCGTTTAATGACAACTTACCGAAATGGTATAAAAGATGGCATAACAACAGGCATCATAGCCGAGGGGCAGGTAGACTATGTAGAGCAATACAAAGACGGCAAGCTGGAAGGACCTCGTCGAACTTACCACATACGCGGGCCTATTTATGAAGAAACGTACTACTCTGAAGGTAAAAAGAACGGTAAATACACCAAGTGGTACAAGACTGCCTTTAAAGAAGAAGAAGGTACTTATGTAAATGATGTACGCGATGGTAAAGCTACCTGGTACTATCAGGATGGTGGCAAAGCGGTGGAGTATGAATATGATAAAGGCGAGATACATGGTGAGTCTATATCTTACTACAAAAACCAACGAGTGAGCGAGATGGGCAGGTTTAAGAACGGCAAGAAAAACGGTATGTGGCGAGAGTTTTACGAAAACGGCGAAATGAAAGCTGAAGGCAAATACCTTGACAACGAAAAAGACGGTAGCTGGACA
>CALESY010000009.1 GCA_937919945.1 uncultured Chitinophagaceae bacterium
ATGGAAGAAAAAACAGAGATAGCTAAAAATCACCTCATACCCAAACAAAAAGAACTGCATGGACTAAATAAAGTATCGCTGAAGTTTCCTGATAAGGTGCTTAACAAAATGATACAGGAATACACTCGTGAGTCGGGTGTACGAGAACTGGATAGGCTCATAGCAAGCGTGATGCGCGCTGTAGCAAAACAGGTAGCTATGGAAGAAAAAGTGACTCCTCAAGTATCAGTTGAACAGATTGAAAAAATATTAGGCAAGCCTCGTTTCAATAATGATATCTATACCAAAGGTCATCCTGCTGGGGTTGCTGTTGGCCTTGCATGGACGTATGTAGGTGGCGATATATTGTTTATAGAGACAGGACTGTCAAAAGGCAAAGGTGGACTCACACTTACTGGCAATCTTGGCAATGTGATGAAAGAAAGTGCATCAACCGCACTCTCTTATCTCAAAGCACATGCTGCTGAATACAGCATTGCTCCTGAAAAGTTTGATGAATACAATATACACGTACACGTACCAGAAGGTGCTGTGCCTAAAGATGGGCCGAGTGCGGGTATCACCATGCTCACAGCATTGACATCTGCCTTTACAGGTCGTAAAGTACGTCCTTATCTGGCTATGACAGGCGAGATAACCCTTCGAGGACAAGTACTACCCGTAGGTGGCATTAAGGAAAAAATATTAGCTGCCAAACGCGCCGGCATCAAAGAAGTGATAATGTGTGTGCAAAACCAGAAAGATGTGGATGAGATAAATCCAGCTTTTATCAAAGGGGTGAAGTTTCATTATGTTACTGAAATGAGCGAGGTATTGCAACTGGCATTGTCGAAAAAATAGTACAAAAGCCTAGTCAGTAAAAGCGGGGTTATGTACATAATCTCGCTTTTGTATGTATTTTTAATAAAATATTTATGCCTGATGCGAATAGTTGCATTACTTCTACTAAGCCTTTGTACGATGCAGGCTTCTGCTACAGATAAGATTGCCATCGGTAAAACTATTACTACTGAAAAAGGTAATGTGATTATATTCTCTGCCATTACTACTAAAGAACTTCATATTGCAAACACAAACGAACAACGTACTGTTGAGTACGGAGAGCCCAAGCCAATATTGCTGAATGGGAAAGACATATACTATGTTGGGGATAAGAACGATACTGTTAATAATTGCCGTAATATACAGATTTGGATAGGCGACCATGTAAAAGCATGGAAGATATTTGACAAAGAGTTAAAGAAAGAAAAAAGGCAATTACCTAAAGGTTCTTACGAGGTCATGTTTAAAGATGTTGTTATCAACGAGCAGGGTAAAATAGTGTATTTCCGGACAGCAGGTATAGTACGTCGCAACTTTAGTGAACGCCTACACGTAAAACCAGCCAGATTACCTATAGCTGATAATACTGAAAAAAGGATTAATGATAAATTGATAAAGTCTATTGAAAAGCTGCAATATGCCCCCTTAATGATAGGTGGTAATGCTACCCCCTATTACAATCATCTTACGTACAGTTTTGATATTAAATAGATATGCGGGTAGTTCTGATAATATTATGTGCTTTGCCATTGTTTGTATTTGCAGGTAATCACGATACAATTACTATTAAGCACAAAGGCAATACATTCGATATAGCACGTCAAAGCCCTGATACATTAATTACCATGCACCCGCATACTTATGTGCAGGTAAGGTCTATAGTAATGCATCCGCTGATACCATTGCGTATCAACGGCAATACTATCTATACCATAAACGAAACTGACTTTATATATAAAGCTGCGGTAAGCACTGTTAACGATTGTATAGAAACTGTTTTTAAAACCATCCGAGATGAATTGCCTGTTGGAAGCTATTCATATGAGTTGCCCGATTTGGTAATAAATGAGCACGGCAAAATCGTATTCTTTACATCCAATGCCTTCACCACATCGCGCGAGATTGTGCTTACTGAACAACAATATAAAACCATCAATTCACTTTTTGAAAAAGCACTTGAAGATATTGAGCTGATACCACTTGTAATAGATGGTGAACGCACATCATTCCGAATAGATATAAAAAGCAATTTCAGGCTGGCTCAATAATAGCCATGTGTAGAATAAAAAATGAAAACGCCCCGTATTATACAGAGCGTTTTCTTTATTTTATAAATAACGATTACAAGGTACGTTTCACTTCTATTTCATCATAGCCTTCTATGATGTCGCCTACTCTTACATCGTTGTAGTTCTTTATCATCAAACCACATTCGTAGCCTGCGTTTACTTCTTTAACGTCGTCTTTGAAGCGCTTCAGTGAAGACAATTCACCATTATATATTACAATTCCATCGCGTACCAGATTGAGTTTGGTGTTGCGTGTCATCTTACCATCCAGTACATAACAACCTGCAATAGTGCCTACGCCGCTGATTTTGAATACTTCGCGTACTTCAATATTACAAACGGTTTTCTTCTCAATCTTCGGTTCCAAAAGGCCTTCCATCGCGCTCTTGATTTCATCAATCGCATCATAGATAATGGAATAGTAACGTATTTCAATGTTTTCCTGCTCAGCCAGTCTTGATGCCTGCATTGACGGGCGCACCTGGAAGCCGAGTATAATAGCATCCGAAGCGGTTGCAAGCAACACATCGCTTTCTGTTATCTGACCTACGCCTTTGTGTACAATATTTACCGCTACCTCATCTGTAGATAGTTTCTGCAATGAGTCGCTCAATGCTTCTACCGAACCGTCAAAGTCACCTTTGATGATAAGTGCCAATTCTTTAAAGTTACCCAATGCAAGACGGCGGCCTATTTCATCCAGCGTTATATGCTTACGTGCACGGATACCTTGTTCACGCAATATTTGTGCACGGTGATTGGCTATTTCTTTTGCTTCGTTTTCGTCTTCGTATACTTTAAACTTCTCACCTGCTTGTGGTGCGCCATTCAAGCCAAGTACCTGTACCGGTGCAGACGGTCCTGCAGATTCCACACGCTGACCGCGCTCGTTGAACATTGCTTTGATTTTACCAAAATATTGTCCACACACTATCATATCACCTTGTTCCAGCGTGCCGTTTTGTACGAGTATGGTAGATTGATAACCACGTCCTTTATCCAACGAAGCCTCAATTACACTACCTGAACCAAACCTGTCCGGGTTAGCTTTTACTTCAAGCAATTCAGCCTCCAGCAATATTTTTTCCAGTAACAGGTCAATATTCAGTCCTTTTTTGGCAGATATTTCCTGGCTTTGGTATTTACCACCCCAGTCTTCTACCAATATATTCATCTGAGCAAGCTGTTCTTTAATCTTTTCAGGATTAGCGCCTTCTTTATCTATTTTATTGATGGCAAATACCATCGGCAAGTTAGCCGCTTGTGCGTGCGATATAGCCTCTTTTGTTTGAGGCATGATGGCATCATCAGCAGCTACCACTATCACTGCAACGTCTGCTACTTTAGCACCACGCGCACGCATGGCCGTAAAGGCTTCGTGGCCTGGTGTATCGAGGAAAGTGATTTTCTTTCCACCCTGTGTAGTTACCTGATAAGCACCTATGTGCTGGGTGATACCACCTGCTTCGCCTGCTACTACATTGGCTTCGCGTATATAGTCGAGCAATGAAGTTTTACCGTGGTCAACGTGACCCATAATGGTAACAATAGGTGCACGTGGTTGCAAATCTTCAGGGTCGTCCGTATCATCTTCTTCAATATCTGCTTCCTGCTCTAGGTTGATGAATTCAACATCATACCCAAATTCGCTCGATACCAGTTCTATCACTTCCGCATCCAAGCGTTGGTTAATGGACACCATAATACCCAGGCTCATACACTTGCTGATAACGTCAGCAAAGCTTACATCCAGCAGGCTTGCCAGCTCGCTAACAGATATAAACTCTGTTACCTGTATTACATTACCTTGTTGGTTTTCTTCTGCAGCCGCTCGTTTTTCAGCCATTTCCTCGCGTTTGTTGCGGCGGTATTTGGCTTTCAGGTTTTTGTTACGTGTACCACCCGCCAGTTTAGCTTGTGTCTGGCGTATTTTTTCCTGTATTGCTTTTGCATCAATCTCTTGTTGCTGTGCAGATACAGGGGCATTTCTGTCTTGTCTTTGTCCCCTGCGGTCTCCGCCACCTGCACCTCCACGGTTGCCACCTTGTCCCTGATTGAAGCCACCGCCTCCTCTACGGTCGCCACCGCGGTTACCACCTTGCCCCTGATTAGGGCCACCTCCACGGTTGCCACCTTGTCCCTGATTAAAACCACTACCTCTGCGGTCGCCACCACCAGCTCCTTGCTGCCCGCCGCCTTGTTGTTCGTTGGGGTTAAAGGTTTCAGGTTTCTTTTGTACAGGTATGCGTTTGCGATTGCGTTTTTCTTTGCTGTCTCTTCCACCTCCGGGTTGAGATACAGGCAGCTCTATCCTACCTATTATCTTTGGCCCTTCCAGTTTCGGAGCTTTCATTTCTATATGCTCCGGTTTATCTTCTTCCGTTATATCAGGCGTAGTTGTTGCAGGCTGTTCCACAACAGGAGTTATGGCTGCAACTTCTTTAGGTTCCTCTTCTTTTGCTTTTTTGCCTTTTTTAGGTTTCTCAGTTGTTTCTTCGGCTGGAGAAGGTGCTAATGCTTCAGTATCTTCTTTTTTATCCGCCTTTTTTGTTGTTTTCTTCGGCCTTGATGACTGGTTTACTTCATCCAGATTTATTTTACCAAGTATATTTGGCCCACCCAATTTCGGAGCTTTCACATCTATATGCTCTGGCTCTTCGGCAACTGGTGGAGCAGGAACTTCTACTACTTTTGGTTCTTCTGCTTTAGGAGTTTCGGCAACTGGTGCTTTTTCTTTTACGGGTGCAGCAGGAGCTTCAGCTACTTTTGGTTCTTCTGCTTTAGGAGTTTCGGCAACTGGTGCTTTTTCTTTTACAGGTGCAGCAGCTTTGGCAGCAGGTACTTCTTCTGCTTTCTTCACTACAGGAGCTTCATCCTTAGGCTTTTTACCATCCAGCAAAGAGCCTTTAGGCAATGCTATCTCGTCGCTCTTGCGTTTAGCAGCTTTGTCTTGTGCAAATTCTGCTTGCAGGGCGTCGTACATCTGCTCTGTAAGTTTGGTATTGGGGTTACTGGCGTTTATTTCAAACCCCTTGCCCGTAAGATATTCAACAAGGGTTTCTTTACCTATGTTGAATTCTTTGGCTGCTGCCAGTAACCTTGGTGTTTTTGATGCTGTTGACATTCAGTTATTTACTCAAAAATTTATTCGCTAATTATTTTAATCCAGTTCCTGCCTTACAAACCTACGCCATTTTGATTTAATGGCTTTTTTCGTCATATAAGTTTAATACGTGCTTACTATTCGTCATCAAATTCTGATTGCAGTATCTTCTGCACATCGCGGATGGTTTCTTCTTCCAGATCGGTGCGGCGAGTCAGCTCTTCAACTGATAAGCCTAACACACTCAATGCCGTATCGCAACCTATCTTCTTAAATTCATCTATTATCCATCCTTCTATTTCGTCTGAGAATTCGTCGAGGTCTATATCGTATTCGTGTGTTTCGTCTTGTGCATCACGGTACACATCTATGCTGTAGCCTGTCAGTTCCTGCGCCAGTTTGATGTTTACCCCTTTCTTACCTATAGCCAATGATACTTGTTCTGGTTCAAGATACACATCTGCATGTAGCCCCTCATTGTCCAACTCCATACGGCTGATGCGTGCCGGCGTCAGTGAGCGTTGTATAAGCAGTTGCAGGTTGTTAGTATAGTTGATAATATCTATGTTTTCGTTGCGCAATTCGCGAACGATACCATGTATGCGGCTACCCTTCATACCTACACATGCGCCAACAGGGTCTATACGGTCGTCGTAGCTTTCTACGGCTACTTTGGCGCGTTCGCCAGGTTCGCGTACTATTTTCTTTATTACTATCAGCCCGTCCATTATTTCAGGCACTTCTATTTCCAGCAACTTTTCAAGGAAAGATGGGTGTGTGCGGCTGAGGATGATAACAGGTGTATTGTTACGCATCTCTACTTTCTTTACTACAGCGCGTACAGCTTCTCCTTTCTTAAAGAAGTCAGTAGGTATTTGTTCAGATTTAGGGAGGATAACCTCATTGCCTTCATCATCCAGCAGCAAGATTTCTTTTTTCCATATCTGATATACTTCTGCACTGGTAATTTCGCCAATACGGTCAGCATATTTTTTAAGGAGGTTGTTTTTCTTCAGGTCGCCAATACGTGCAGCCAGCGTTTGCTTGGCAGCTAATATGGCACGACGACCAAAGTCGACAACATTTATTTCTTCATACACCTCTTCGCCCACACTGTAGTCAGGTTCTATTTTGATAGCTTCAGAATATTCTATCTGCAGGTTATCGTCTTCAGACATGCCATCTTCAACAATTTCCCTGCGACGGAAAATTTCAAGGTCACCTGTCTGGTCGTTTACGATTACGTCAAAGTTTTCATCCGTTCCGTACTTCTTTCGCAACAAGGTTTTGAAAACATCTTCAATAACCTTCATCAAGGTAGGGCGGTCAATGTTTTCCGCCTCCTTAAACTCCTGAAACGAATCAATAAGATTGATACTTGCCATTGTTGTCACTTTTTGCCCGTGCAGG
>CALESY010000010.1 GCA_937919945.1 uncultured Chitinophagaceae bacterium
CAGATTACCAGTAGATGCAGTACCTGATATAACGAACAACCAGGTACAAATCATAACCAATGCTCCTACACTCGCCAGCCAGGAAGTAGAGCAATTTGTAACTTATCCAATTGAGCAAAGTCTGGCAAACTTGCCAGACTTATCAGAAATACGCTCTATATCCCGCTTCGGACTATCAGTTGTAACTGTAGTATTTCACGATGATGTTGACGTTTACTTCGCGAGACAGCTCATCACTGAAAAACTTAAACAAGCAGAAGAACAGATACCTGAAGGAATGGTAAACCCCGAACTGGCTCCCGTAAGTACAGGATTGGGGGAAGTGTACCAGTACATTATACACCCTAAGAAAGGTGCAGAACATAAATATTCTGCAACCGATTTACGTACAATGCAGGATTGGATTGTTGCCCGGCAACTATATGGTACTCCTGGCATTGCTGAGGTTAATTCGTTTGGGGGTATGCTTAAACAATATGAAGTTGCTATAGATCCTAATCAGCTAAAGGCAATGAATGTTACTATAGCGGAGCTTATAGACGCATTGGAGAACAATAATGCAAATACGGGTGGCGCCTATATTGATAAGAAGCCTAATGCCTATTTTATTCGAGGAATTGGGCTTGTCTCCTCATTAGAAGATATTGGGAATATAGTAGTAAAATCTGTAAATGGAATACCTGTTCTCGTTAGGCATGTTGCTACACCACGCATGGGAAGTGCTGTTCGTTATGGAGCAATGACACGTGATGGGGAAAATGAGGTGGTAGGTGGCATTGTAATGATGTTGAAAGGCTTTAACAGCTCAGATGTTGTAAGCAAGGTAAAGGAAAAAATGACTACCATACAAAAGTCATTGCCTGCTGATATTGTAATAGAACCCTATATAGATCGAACAAACCTTGTGAATCGGGCTATCAGTACAGTAAAGACAAATCTTATTGAAGGCGCACTAATTGTAATTTTTGTACTCGTACTGTTTCTTGGCAATCTCAGGGCTGGTTTGATAGTAGCGTCGGCTATTCCTTTATCTATGCTATTCGCTTTAGGAATGATGTATGTTTTCGGAGTGAGTGCTAATCTTATGTCGTTGGGAGCTATAGATTTTGGACTCATAGTAGATGGGGCGGTGATAATTGTTGAAGCGGTGATGCACCACTTAGGAATGCGGAAAATGGGGACGAAACTTACACAGCACGAGATGGATGAAGAAGTTTATCAATCAGCATCAAAAATCAGGAGTAGTGCAGCTTTTGGAGAAATCATCATCTTGATAGTGTACATCCCAATCCTCACATTAGTAGGTATAGAAGGCAAAATGTTCCGACCTATGGCTCAGACTGTAGGATTTGCAATATTAGGGGCATTGATACTGTCGCTCACTTATATCCCGATGATGTGTGCATTGGTTTTACCTAAGACTACAGGGCATAAGAGAAATTTTTCTGACCGAATGATGGACTTTTTCCATAGGAAATATGAGCCAGTCTTAAAGAGTGCCATACGAATGAAATACCTAATCACAACTATTGCAGTTGCTTTATTGATAATTACGCTTTTTGTTTTTAGTCGTATGGGAGGTGAGTTCCTTCCACAACTTCAGGAAGGAGACTATGCTTTTCATTGCATATTGCCACAAGGAGCTTCCCTATCACAAAGCATAGAAACTTCCATGCAGGCAGAACGTATTATTAAATCATTTCCTGAAGTAAAGCAAGTAATAGGTAAAACAGGTAGCGCAGAAATACCAACTGATCCGATGCCTCCAGAAGCAACTGACCTGATTATTGTTTTAAAAGATAAAAAGGATTGGACAACAACTGACGACTATCAAGAATTGGCACAACTGATGGTGGAAAAGCTGGAAGCGATACCGGGTGTATTTTTTGAAGCGAATCAACCAATACAAATGCGATTCAATGAACTAATGACAGGTGTTCGTCAGGACGTTGCAGTTAAAGTATTCGGAGAAAATATTGAAACTCTTGCTTCCATCGCTAACGAGGTAGGAAAAGTAGTACAATCAGTTGATGGAGCAACTGAACCACAAATAGAACGTACCGCAGGTTTGCCGCAAATTACTATTGACTATAACCGCACTCAAATGGCGGCGTATGGTTTGAATATAGCGGACGTTAACCGTGTAGTTACAGCTGCTTTTGCTGGAACAAAAACAGGTGTTGTATTTGAAAACGAAAGGAAATTTGATTTGGTAATCCGGCTTGACAGTATGCACCGTACATCTATTGAAGACGTGGCTAATCTTTACGTCCCTATAGCTAACAACAACCAGGTTCCTTTAAGTCAGGTTGCTAAAGTTTCTTTTAAAGAAGGTCCTGCACAGATAAGCAGGGAAGATGCCAAAAGGAGAGTGGTTGTTGGCTTTAATGTAAAAGGAAGGGATGTACAAAGCGTAGTAAAAGATATACAGGCGAAATTAGCAGAGTTTCCATTACCTACAGGTTATTACTTTACCTATGGAGGTACATTTGAGAATTTAGAACAAGCATCTAATCGCCTACGAATAGCTGTTCCAATTGCGCTGTTTTTGATTTTTGTTTTACTCTATTTCACTTTTGGGTCTATAAAGCAGGCTGCACTTATTTTCACAGCTATTCCTATGTCTGCCATAGGTGGTGTATTTGCCTTATTGCTTAGAGGAATGCCATTTTCCATTTCAGCAGGTGTTGGTTTTATTGCCTTGTTTGGTGTAGCTGTACTAAATGGAATTGTGTTGATCGGAACTTTTAATCAATTAGCAAGAGATGGGATGGTAAACGTAATTGACAGGGTGTTTGAGGGTACGCGAATACGGCTGCGTCCAGTATTAATGACAGCAACTGTAGCTTCATTAGGCTTCTTGCCAATGGCTTTATCAACGGGTGCGGGTGCGGAGGTACAAAAACCACTGGCAACAGTTGTTATTGGTGGTCTGATTACAGCTACGGCATTAACATTGATTGTGTTGCCATTACTCTATATTATTTTTTCTAAAGGCAATAGAATGAATAAAGGGGTTGTATTAACCGCAGTTACACTTTTATTTTGTTTGCCTGTCATTCCAACTAATGCGCAGTCAGCAAATAATATTTATAGCAGCACTACTCGTATTTCATTTGAAGAAGCTTACGACATTGCCTTACGCAACAACCTTCAAATAAAGAGTAGTGAAATTGCGCTTAGACGTTCCCAATCTCTTTCAGGAACATATTTTGATGTTCCTAAAACGGGTTTGTTTATCGAAAATGAAGACTTACGGCCATCTGACAATCAGGGAATATTGAAAATAGGTGTGTCTCAAAGTATTGAATGGCCAGGCATTTATTCTGCCCGGAAAAATATGCTCCAACAACAGGTTCGTTCATTTACTTACACAAGACAATTACGTGCGTTAGAGATAAGGCGTACCCTGCAAACTGCATATTATACGCTTTGGTATCACCAAAACAGGCAACAGCTATGGAAGCAATTGGATAGCTTCTACAGCGAGTCAGCAGCTATAGCAAGATTACGTGTTGCTACAGGTGAAAGTGCAGGTTTAGATAGTATTTCAGCGAATGCAAAAAGTATGGAAGTGCAAATGCAACTAAAGGCAATCCAGAATGACATTCAAATGCAGCAAACGGCATTAAAAGGACTATTAAACACAGATACGCTTTATCTCCCTGAAAGTTCCATTTTAGGCAAAATTGAAACTGATTATTTACCTGCCGCAACAGATCATCCTTCATTATTAGTTCAACAACAAGCAATAAATGTAGCAACAGCAGATTTAAGGTTAGCGCGACTTAGTGTCATGCCTGAATTTTCCGGTCGTTTTTTTTCACAGCGTTTATATGGTTTGTCAAATCCTTATTCTGGCTTTTCGGTAACAATGGGAGTGCCAATATTTGGTATTGGCAATTACAGAAATAAAATAAAGGCTGCCAGATTAGAACAGGATTATCAGCAAACCATATACAATTACGAAAATCAGATTCTTTACGTGCAATCGCAGCAGTTAACGCAATCGTTACACAAAAGCGGACAGATGTTAGAATATTATGAACGTATTGGACTTTCACAAGCTGACGGCATAATTAAAGCAGCAAATCTATCTTATAAAGGCGGCGAAATAAGTTTTGCGGAACTGTCCCAATATCTTAATCAGGCGATGGATATTCGTAAAAACTATTTGGAAGCCCTATACCAATACAACCATCAAGCAATTCAATTGAATTATTATCTAAATAAATAGCAATGAAAATATACAAAGCCATCTTGCCTTTTGCCTGTTTTATAATACTGGCAGCATGTAACAGCAAGACTGAAACTAAAACAGAAGAAACACATGAGGAAGAACATGAAGAAAGCAATATTGTTTCGCTCAATGACGAACAAATTAAAACAGCAGAAATTGTAATAGGCGCAGTCGAGCTGAAAAATCTTACTTCATCTTTAAGTGTAAATGGAACGTTGGCTGTACCTAATCAAAACAAAGCGCTTATAACATCATTGTCTGGTGGAATTGTTCGTACTATAAGCGTACAACCGGGTAGTTATGTTCGCAAGGGACAGGTAATTGGTACAATAGTAAATACAGAATTATCAGGTATTCAACAGCAACTCATCTCTATAAATGCTCAAATAAAATTTTCAGAGCAAGAACAAAAAAGACAAAAGGAACTTGTGGCAGGCAATGCAGCACCATTGAAAAATCTTCAAAAGGTTGAAGCTGAACTTAATGGACTGAGAGCACAAAGGAATGCTCTTCAGGGACAATTATCTGCATTAGGAGTTTCAACTTCTGGCAATATTTCTTCAACACTAACTATTACTGCGCCAATAAGTGGAACAATCTCAGACATTACTGCGCAAATAGGTTCAAATGTAGATGCAAATTCTCCTATAGCACAAATCATCAACAATTCGGAGTTGCACCTCGATTTGTTTGTTTATGAAAAAGATTTACCCAAAGTGGCATCCGGTCAAACAATTCATTTTACGCTTACTAATAATCCCGGTAAAGAATACGATGCAACCATCTATTCAATAGGTACGGCTTTCGTAAACGAGACAAGAGCTGTACCTGTACATGCTCACGTTATAAATGACAAAACAGGCTTAATTGAGGGTATGAGCGTGACCGCTCGTATCAGTTTAGGTGAAAACCTATATCAGGCTGTACCCGATGAAGCAATTGTGAATAATGGGGGAAAAGATTACATTTTTATCCTTACTGATAAAAATGGCGAAGCAAAACATGAAGGAAATGACCATGCTGATGAAGAAAGGCATAAAGAGTTACCTGAAACAATCTTTGAACGAGTACAAATTATTCATGGTGCTTCTGACGTGGGATATACAGAGATTAAACCGATTGTAAACATACCTGCAAACACAAGAATTGTAGTTAAAGGGGCATTTTTCTTAATGGCTAAAATGACCAACGCTGGAGAGGCACATGAACATTAATTTTTCCACTACTAAATATTAAAATTTATGAAACAACAAAAAATCAAAGGTTATCATACTGGATACCAGTATGGCGTATTAATTCAACAGCTTTTAAAAGGAACATTAGCTATGCTACTGATTTTCTTGTTTACAACTCCTTTAAAAGCACAATCTAAAGTTGAAACCATCAAGGTTACAGCCTCTATCTATTGCGATCACTGCAAACAATGTGGGAGCTGTGGTAGCCGACTTGAAAATGCCGTCTATTCACTAAAAGGAATTAAGCGAGTAGATGTAGATGAAAAGACTAAGAATGTAAACGTAGTATATAATCCCAAGAAAGTTACTCCACAACAAATTAGACGAGCAATTTCGCAGGTTGGATTTGATGCAGATGATGTAAAGGCAGACCCGACTGCATACACAAAACTTGATGAGTGTTGTAAAAAACAATAATGGAATGAGTATAATAACGAATACAAATGAAGCGCACTTGCATGAGCAAGCAAAAGAAGATACAGGATGGAAAGGACATTGGGATTTGCTTTTAGCTTTAGTTATATTAATAGTGCTATTGGTTCTTGAATATGGATTTCAAATTGCACTGCCTAACATTCCATTGCTCATTATTAATCTCGTCGCATATTTTCTTGCTGGAAGAAAAGTATTAGAACTTGCTTTCAGAAAATCTATACGAGGCGATTTTTTTAATGAGTTTGTATTGATGAGCGTAGCTACTATTGGCGCATTCGTCATTGGAGAATATGAAGAAGGAGTTGCCGTAATGGTTTTCTACCAAATTGGCGAATGGTTTCAAGATTCAGCAGTAAACAGAGCAAAACGTAGTATTAAAGCCTTACTTGATATTCGTCCTGATGAAGTTACCGTAATAAAAAATGGTAATAGTAGCGTTGTTGATCCTTCTCAGGTTGAAATTGGGGAAACTATACAAATAAAACCCGGAGAGAAGGTAGCATTAGATGGTGAGTTATTGTCTGATAGTGCATCATTCAATACTGCTGCACTTACGGGAGAAAGCAAACCGGACACCAAATACAAAGGAGAGCCAGTATATGCTGGAATGATAAACCTAAATACAGTTACAGAAGTAAATGTAAAAGCCTTATTTAAAGACAGTAAACTCAGTCGTATTCTGGAAATGGTACAGGATGCTACTGCGAGGAAATCACAGACACAGTTATTCATTTCCCGATTTGCTAAAGTTTATACACCCATTGTTTTTTTTCTGGCTTTAGCAGTTTGCATTATGCCTTATTTTGTCCTTGATGATTACAATTTTCAAACATGGTTTTATAGGTCGTTAGTATTTTTAGTTATTAGCTGCCCATGTGCGTTGGTAGTGTCAATACCATTAGGCTATTTTGGCGGGATTGGACTTGCATCCCGTAATGGAATTTTATTCAAAGGCAGTAACTATCTGGATGTAATGACAAAGATAAATGCTGTGGTAATGGATAAAACTGGAACACTTACCAAAGGAGTATTTAAGGTGCAGAAGATAGAACACAATGATATGGAGAAGGAGGAATTTGTTAGGTTGACAGCAACCTTAGAGAAAAACTCCACCCATCCTATCGCTAAAGCAGTTACCGAATATGCAGGTCAGCTCAGTGATACGGAGGTAAATGGCATTGAAGAAATTGCAGGTCATGGCTTGCAAGGTAATATAGATGGGAAAAAGGTATTAGCTGGCAACTTGAAGTTGTTAAGAAGGTTCAACATTACATATCCCCAAGAGTTGGAGAAAATTGTTGATACTATAGTGGTAACGGCAATCAATAATAAATATGCAGGGTACATAACTATCTCGGATGAAATCAAGGAAGATGCAGCAAGGGCAATAGACGATATGCACGCTCTCAACATACAAACCATAATGTTATCTGGCGACAAGCAAGCTGTAGTTGATGATGTTGCAAAGAAACTCAGAATTGATAACGCCTACGGTAATTTGCTACCAGAAGGTAAAGTAGAAAAAGTACAAGCGTTAAAAAATGAGGGAAAGCGCATTGCCTTTGTAGGGGATGGAGTAAATGATGCACCTGTTGTAGCCTTAGCTGATGCAGGTATTGCAATGGGAGGATTAGGTAGTGATGCTACCATAGAGACGGCAGACATCGTAATTCAAAATGATCAGCCTTCAAAGATTGTGGCAGCTATCACGATTGGTAAGATTACCAGAAACATTGTTTGGCAGAATATAATTCTCGCGATGATTGTGAAGACCGTTGTCCTTGCTTTAGGAGTAGGAGGTGTAGCTACTTTGTGGGAAGCTGTGATTGCTGATGTGGGTGTTGCGTTATTAGCAATCTTAAATGCAGTGAGAATCCAGAGAATAAAAATGTAAGCTTATGAAAAGTCAAAGTAATAATAGAGGGATTACAGTATTGGCAGCTTTCCTTTTTACTTTAGGGGTGCTTTCGGTTGGATATTTTTCTTTTGTTATTTGGACGACATTTATTTTTGCTTCAGGTTTTTTAGGAGGATTTATTATTTAGTTACCCATGCCTAATATAGCAAGCTTTTCATCTATAAAGATTTATTATTAGCTAACTCTTAATCTTAAAAAGGTTTAAACTGATATGGTTGAAAAAAATTAAGAAAATTATTAATATAAATACTAGTGTTTAATATGAACAATAAACAAGCATTGTGCCGATATACAAATTGAGCATATGTCGTTTATATAGCGAGCAGCTATTTTTGGCACCTATATCATTTAAAACGGGTATCGCACATATAAGGATCAACTAATACCTCATAGCGTTTATTATTGATAGGTTCCAATGTATTCATGTTGTATATATTGTAAAAACCATTTCTCCCGCTACATGGCCCCTGGTGATGTGGGGCTGGGCCATTAAAGTTTTGATTTCTGCTAAATATGTAAAAGGTGTTATTCTTTTCGTCAATTGTAATACTATGTGGTTGGAAAAATTTACCTTGAATCTTCTTTACTATTTCAAGAGTATTATAATTGATTACATATACTGAACCTCTAAAGCCAACATTTCCTGTGTTATCTTCCATGCAACATACAAATAAGTAAGGTTGGTTTTTAGATAAAGCCATTGCTTGTGGTTCCGATCCAACAGGTATTATTTTTTTTATACTGTCTGTTCTTGCATCTATAACCCGCACCTCGTTTGATTTTGCACAACTAATAAAATAATTAGAATAGTCAGGAGACATTATTATATCATATGGGTCAGGTGTTGCACCTGTAGTAGTTGTTAATGGTAGTTTATCAATACTAATTTTTTTGTTATTCCCTTTAGCAAACTTATATACTGTATTGCCAAACATGCTAGTGACATAAAAAGTATCGAATGACGCATTGCTGGTTACACCATGAGGGTTGATAAAATCATTGTTAGTAAGTTTTTGTGCTTGAGAAGTAACAGTATTGATTTGCATTAAATCAAAATTATCTCCGTTGCTAGCAACAATCTTTTGCCCATCATTTGAAAAGTGCAATACATTCCAAAAGAAATCCCCCATTTCTATCGCACCTGCTACCTTATCTGTCCTTGTGTCAATCTTGTAAACTCGCTGGTCATACCACATAGATATATAAGCAAAGCTTCCCTCTTTATCCATTCGTATATAGGTCGCGCTTTCTGGATAAGGTTTTATACCTACCTTTACATAACGCATTACTACACTTTTTTCTACATCAATTACAGCTACTTCATCACATCCTTGGTGTATAGCATATATCTTTTGTCTCGTATCTCCTTTATCTGCAAAAGGTATATTACCATTCTTGTCTGGGGCGCCATTTGCAATCCAATTACGTATTGTAACATATTCTTCTTTGGTTAAAGGAGCAGCATTTAATGGCATTCTAGGCTCTGCTACTATACCAAGACTTGAATCAGGATTAATGAAATAAAGTAAAGAACTGTAATCGATACTGTATGGGACTACTACTGCTCCGCTATTACCACCATTAAATAAATTGTCCCAAGTATCCAACAAAAGCCCACCGCTATTCATGTGGCTTGCTGCATTATGACAACCTGAAGTAGCACATTTATTTACAAGTATTCTCCCTACTTCAATAGGAAAATTGCCGTATTCTTCTTTAGGAGATACATGTGAGGGTTTATGTTTACAAGCATATATTATAAGGCTGCAAATTAACAGAATGTTATGTGATAGTTTACGTTTCATTTCATTATGTTAATGTGTTTCAGTTACAGGAAGCGTAATACTTAATTGTTTTTCTTCACTAATTGTATATGGTATTCCGCCTTTCACTTTACTTACAATTGTAGGGTCCCAACCCTGTCCATATATGTAATATTTTCCAGCTCTTAGGTTTGTAAATGTAGACGTGGGCTGATTGATTTTTATTATTGCTTTTGCTGAATCATCATAAGCAATAGCTGCATCCTGCGTATTATATTTTATATACACAATAATACTATCGATATTTTTACCGTGATGTTTTGAAACTATGTTAACCGTCGCATTTCCACCTTTGCCGGCAATAGGTTCAAGACTTGCAGATTGAGGTTTATCTCTACAAGAATAGAATGATAATACACATGCTGTATATAACAAATAACTAAATGGTTTCATTAATTTGCCTTTGTGTTAACTTGGAGCTAGTTATTACATAGAGAACGCACCCTTGTTTTTAAAGGGTGTATTCTCTATCTAATATTGTATATTATTGAACTATTACTTTTTCCGTTACAACACTACCACTACTTATCATATGTACCATATAGATACCTTTTGCCCATGATAAAGTATTGATTGTGATCTGCCTATTTGTAGCTATGCTTCTATGTATTTGTTTGCCTGTCGGGTCAGTAATCATGATTTGTACAGGTAAACCATTGGTTGCATCGTTTAAGATAATATTCAAGTTGTCAGATGTTGGGTTGGGAAAGATTGAGTAATCAATTTTTTTAACAACTTCTGTAATTGCTACTACATTCGGATTCTCTATAACCATAAATTTCTTGGTAGTATTATTGACATACCAAATTTTATTGTTCAGATCTACCCGTACGCCCATTACCCCAGGTCCGCCTGTAATTAACGTACCCACAGAAATAGCTGGCATTGTTCCTGTTACATTATATACGTGAATATTACCAGTGACATTATCACTTACAACAATTCTCCCGTTTCTGTAATCAATACCACAGGGAGATGTTAATCCTGAAGACACAACTACCTCTACGGTTGCTCCAGTAACAGCTTTATATTCTGCTAAAGGTTCACCAGCGGTAGAAGGTACAGTAAGATTAGCGCCAATAGTACCAGTGTTTGTTTTCATGCGCATAACACGATTTGTACCACCGTCAATATAATATAACCAATTATTAGTCTTGTCTAATACCATATGGCTTGGTACGTTAGGTTTCCTAGTTACAGTGACGTCTGTATAGCGGTGAATTTTACCATCTGAGTGATCATCTTCACCAACACCATGTGGGGTTGAAAAATCATATTTACATATATTGCCATTATGACCGTCGAAATACCAATATACACGTGCGTTATCATACGCAACACCCATTCCAAAAGGACTTTGGTGTAGCATATCAATATGGCTACCAAGTAATTGACCTGTAACCCAATTGTTTTGATGCAAACGTGCGAATATGGCTGTATCGCTAGACCATAAAGCAGGTCCCATAAAGGTCGAGGATGCGGATGCTGTATTTTTTATTTCTTGTGCCGAAACAAATTCATTGTTTTCACCCATAGCAATAGCTACAGAACGTGCCATGAAATGGTCATTATGAGAATCCTTGCGAAATTGATGTGATTGGGTCGTTTTCCCGGGATTCCAAAAAATAACAATACTGCCGCCATTTGCTTCTTTGTTCAATATCCACCATTCATTATTTCTACCAGGAACATAGTCAAGGTCATGTGGAGCAGATAATCCATGTGTTGAATTGGCTATTTCCTTAAAGGTATTTGTACTTGTGAAATATTTGTCTAGTTCATTTTGAGCAGTTGCAGAATTATAGACTCCACACAATACTGCTATTGCGAATAGTTTTTTCATAAAATTAGTTTTAAAATTAGAATATTAATTATTCAGTAATGATTAGCACAACAATCATAAATATCAAATTAGGAAAACTGAATACAGGATATATAATGGAGATTTACCTAGTAATGGGGGAGGTCTTAAATGAAAACTTTCTAAGATTTTACAATCGAATTGCAGAATATCGAAACTTAGAAAAGATATAAGTACTACGGGTAAATAACAGAAAGATTTGAATACAGATACTTTTTCAGCAATGCGATAGTGTTCTTCAGCCTTTTTGATTTTAACGACTTTACCATCACAGCAATCTGTATCTGTATCATCGCAACAACATTGAATAGCGGAACAATTAAAGGAAATACCGCATAGTTTCCCCTGACAATAGTTTAATGAGAATGATAATCCTATTGTTGCAGCTACGTAACAAAATAAGGAAAATATGATAATCAGTTTTCTCATTATTTCAAATATAGGGAAAAAATAATAATCATATAGTTTTTTTATTTTAATATAATCACTTGGCAATGTTTCACCTTTAGAAAATATGATTTCAGGTATATTTGTTTTTCATCCGCTACTTATGAAATACCTGTTTCTGTTTATTTGTTTGTTATTGATCTCTTCATTTATACCAGATGAATGGAATGGAATACCACCTGCTAGTATAAATTCACTTGATGGAAAATCAGTCAAAACCAGTGACATATCTAATGGCATGAAACCTATAATACTTTGTATTTGGGAAATGTCATGCTTACCTTGTATTCATGAATTCAACGAAATGTCAAAAGAATATGAAATATGGCAGAAAGAAACCGGTGTAAAAATTGTTGCCATATCCGTTGATGATAACAGAAACTACAGCAGAGTTCCTTCGTTTGTTATATCTAAAGGTTGGAAGTTTGAATTCTATCAGGATAAAAATCAAGATATTAAAAGAGCATTAGGAATATCCATATGTCCTTCCACGATGATAATTAATGGTAATGGTGAAATAGTGTGGCGTAAGAGCGGCTATTTGCGCGGCGATGAAGAAGTCATCTATGAAACGCTAAAGAAAGTAATAAAGGGAGAAAAAATATCAGATTAAATTCAACAACTACTTCAAATCTTTATATGCGATTAACTAAAGTTATTATTCTACTATTCATATTGCTTTTTAATGATACTGCAAATGCTCAATCTAAAGTAGCAAATATCAATATTAAAGCATCTATCAACTGTGATCACTGTAATAGATGCGAAAGTTGTGGTAAGCGATTAGAAAACGCTGTATATACTGAGAAAGGAATTAAGAGGGTTGACATAGATGAACAAAAGAAAACTGTAAATGTGGTTTACAACCCAGTTAAAACATCGCCTGAAAAAATTAGAGCTGCTATTGCTAAGGTAGGGTTTGACGCTGATGATGTAAAAGGTGATGCCCTAGCTTATGAAAAATTAGATAGCTGTTGTAAAAGATAAGAAAAATATATATCCTTTTTATAGTTCGATTTTATGTAGGGTTTAAAATGAAAATAGATAATACTGGTTTAAGTAGCACATAGTGATTGAAGGAAATCATTGAATAAGTTTCAATCAAATTTGATAATACTTCATGCAAGGGCTAGCCTGAAAACATATGCTTTTATATAGTAGGATCAATATTTATTAGAGTAATAAACCATTATATTACAATTAAAGTCTCTTGTACATTATTATCGTGGTAAATCAAATCGTCTTTTGCATAGAATTTAGTATGAAATCGTCAAACCAACCCCCAACCCCATATCACTATCATAGTGAAGGCGAGTAGATAAATTCTTATTGAAAATATAAGACACACCTAACATATACTCCATGTCACTATTTACCATTAATGCGCCGCGCATTCTTCTTGTAAGGGGTATATCCTCTCTTTCCAACTGAAGTCTGACGATGCCATCCGTAAATACTTCTGTTTGAAATTGTATCAACATAGGTAACGTATAACTGATACCGGCACTTATCACCGCTCTATTATCTTTTGTGTTTTTCTGTCCGAAGATATTTTTTTCATGCTCGTCAATTCCCATCTTACGATACCTCCAGTCAAATCCTACGAAAGGCATGACCCATTGCATCTTGCCCAGATAGCGGCCAATATGTGTTTCAGTTTCATAGCCATGCATTCGATTATACCCTAACCGCCATTCCGAACCAAAACGCCATCTGGCATTTTGCAGCATCATCTCACCGTCATTGCCATTTGTTGCCACATCATTCTGAATCATGAAATGCGCCATGTTGCTCTCTCTTTGCAATCGCTTGTAAGCCCAAGCTTTGTCTGGCAATGAGGAATTATTCTCATTACCAACCGTGAGAACTCTGTTCATCCCGCTCATCATGTGATAGAGGATATGGCAATGAAAAAACCAATCGCCCTCCGTATTTGCCTCAAACTCGATGGTGTCAGTCTCCATAGGCATTATATCAAGAACGTTTTTCATGGGTGCATAATCGCCCATCCCGTTTAGTACCCTGAAATCAAAGCCGTGGAGGTGCATAGGGTGGCGCATCATAGAATTATTGTGTATAACAATCCGTACAATATCATCTTTTTTGATAAGTATTTTATCTGTTTCCGAAAGCACCTTATTATCCATACTCCATACATAGCGATTCATATTCCCTGTTAACTCAAAACGAAGCAAGCGGATTGGCGCATTTGATGGCAAATTGGTTGGTGCAGGAGATTTTAACATGGCATAGTTCAGTGTTTTTATATCAGAAATAGCGTTACTGTCATACTTATCTCCATTTGTGTTCTGTATATCATGGGAATGGTGATGCGATAACATTGAGGTATCAGTATTACCCCCGCCAGTGATTTCAGGGTACATGACTACGTTCATATCCATTTGGTTAAGACTCATATTCATACCCATATCATCTAAATCACCGTTCATTTTCATCATATCATTCATCATTTTCATACCCTCAAAATATTTTAAACGAGGCAAGGGTTTCATATACTGCTTTGTGCCTGTACCTATAAAAACTGAAGCTGAATTTGTTCTGTCTTCAGTTGTTGCTAGCAATTCAAATGCTTTTCCGTCTTCAGGTATAGTCACCACAATGTCGTAGGTCTCAGATACGGCTATGATTAGTCTGTCTACTTCAACCGGCTCTATGTCATTTCCATCATTTGCAACAACGGTTATTTTCCCACCTGCATAATTTATCCAAAAATAAGATGATGCTCCACCATTCGATATGCGTAACCTAACCTTGTCGCCAGCTTTGAGAGTATACTGATTAACTGATTGTATTTCTGTGATATGCTTACCATTAATCAATACCCTATCATAATACACATCGCTCACATCCATCGCCAGCATACGTTTCCACTCATTAGTAAGCTTTGTCTTAAAATGTCCTGCCTTTATTGCCTCTCCATAACTTTGAACCGCATTCTTTTTGATCGCAGACCAATCATTGGCATTGTGTAACATCCTGTGTACGTTGTCAGGGTTATAATTCGTCCATTCACTTAATATCAAAGGCACTTCAGGCAAGTCATCAATACCAGGGCGGAATTTTTTATCATCTTTCCGTTTTTGCATGATAAAATTGCCATACATGCCGATTTGCTCCTGTAATCCGCTGTGGCTATGATACCAGTGAGTCCCAGTCTGTATAATTGGGAAACGGTATATATATGTTTCTCCGGGTTTAATTGGCATCTGCGTCAAGTAAGGAACGCCATCTTCTTTATTGGGTAGAAACACTCCATGCCAATGCATGGAAGTGTTTTCTTTTAATTGATTGTGTACGTAGATTTCAGCAGTATCACCTTGTGTAAAGGAAAGTGTTGGCATGGGTATCTGTCCGTTGACAGCTATTGCTCTTTTCTTTTTACCTGTGTAATTGATTAGTGTGTCATGCACATATAGGTCATATCTTACAACTTGTTGGGCGTAAGTAATATTCAGCCCCAACATACTCAACAATAATGTTAGGAAAAAAGAACGAAAAGAAAGCTTCAAAAGCATACAACGATGTTTTACTGTAGAGATAATACGATGAATTAATTACTTTACTATCTTTTCTACTGTTTTGCCGCAGGTAAGCATTTGCCTGCCATAATATGGATTTCTGATGCTTTCATCTGTACTTAGCCAATATGCCTTTTTCATAGGGCAATATTGGTAATAAACAGTTTGTACCAAATCTTTATCAGATTTTATTATTGGCCATAATTGTACAGATAAAAAAGAAAATTCTTTTCGTTGTTTGTCTATGTCGTCAGACAGAACCCATTTATCAACGATACTTAAAAGCTCTTTCTTTTGTACAAGTTGAGATGCGCTAATAGCTTTTTGTAGTATTAAAATATCTTTGGCTGCTTGTTTTGTTTCTGATTGTACAAGGTCATTTTTCACTGCCAAATAAGCATTAAACACTTGTATGTTACTTTGCGCATTAGCAGCGGATGCACTACTGAACAGTAGTACTGATAAAAAAGTCTTTAACATTGCTTTCATTAGTAACTCCTTTTTATTTTATGGGTTCAATTTTAAAGCCTGCTTTTTCAACCACATCTAATACTTCCTGTTCAGTAATACCGTCTGTATGAACTGTCAGGGTTTTATTTGTGTCATTTGTATCCACATTCCAATGGCAAATGCCATCTGCATTATTCAGGGCGGGGGTTACTTTTGCAACGCAGCCGCCACAATTGATGTTTGTTTTAAATTTTAATGATTCCATTTTTATTTTATTTTAATGCTAAATTAGTTTAGTTAATATCGGTGATTGTTACACAATTCAGGGAATGGTTTATATAATTATCAGTCTTTCCATTTAAGGCGTAAGCTATTTGTTACAACACTAACACTACTTAATGCCATAGCTGCTCCAGCAATCATCGGATTCAACAAAAATCCATTTACAGGATACAACACTCCAGCCGCAATAGGGATGCCAATCACATTGTATATAAAAGCCCAAAATAGATTTTGCTTTATGGCAGATACCGTGTGTTTTGACA
>CALESY010000011.1 GCA_937919945.1 uncultured Chitinophagaceae bacterium
ATACTATACAGGTAGTGAATACGGAACACGACTTCATCTACAACGCGAGGTTTACAAAACTGTAAGAAGTACAACTATAATAAATGCCCCATGACGGGGCATTTATTATTTATCGGATACTCAAAAAGTTATCTACAGTGTAATATTGTACTGATGAGCAATTAATTATCTGCTTGTTAATTATATAGATTTACTTTTATGATTTACAAGTATTCTTAAAATTTGTTCTTTATACATCCACAATAAAACAGCAGTAGATATCCATACAATAACTGCCATGTAAAATAATTGTCCACCATCATTCATTACCTCAATACCAAGTTTAGTAAGATGGAAAAAAATAGCACCACTCATAGTGCCTATTGCCAAAAATGCCCCGAAAGCTGTAGCTCTGGGTATTAGCAATAAAGCGGCAGCTATCAGTTCTACAACACCAGAACCATAACGACCCCAAGGCTCTATGCCAACGGTTGTAAATATATACTTACTTTCTTCGCTGCCACCAAACTTATGACCTAATGTTTGCAGCAATATATATGCTGCTACAATGCGCAGCATCCACATGAATATTTTTTTAGCTTGCATAAACTTTGTTTAGTAATACAATAATATAGCTCTCGTATTAATTGTTTTGTCGCTTAGCCGACTTGTGGTGGATAGTGTAATAGTTTAACAATAATAAAAAGAGCATTGACAGCCTATGTACATTGGTTGATAACTAAGCTGTTGTAAATAAGCTCCATGCTTGATACCCGGCTAACAACAGAAATAAGATACCCATCAATAAGTTAATCTGAACGGTATTGGCCTTTATGTAAGTAGATAGCTTAATGCCAAAAAAGATAAAAATATACAGGGCTAAAAAAGTGCCTGCCCCTGCAGATAGGGCAAAAATATGGTGACTTGTATTTCCTTCAGCCAATAGTTTGGCATTTGTGAGGTATAATGCCCAGCCAGCCCAGAAAGGTATCTGCAGCGGATTGAGAGCGCTAAGCATACAGCCCAAAAACAAAGGGTTTGATTTTTGTATTACTGGTGTATGTTCCTTATTTGTATGCGAAGCAAAAAAACTATTGATAGCCATTAGTATGAACAACACGACAACAAACCATTGCAGTGCATGAAAAAGACTGCCGTGCATAATTATCCAACTGATAAACAGTAGCGATACGCGTAAATATAAAACCTCGACAAATACTACCCCCAATGCAAAATATATAGCAGCGCGTATGCCTTTATTGGCTGCTGTATACATGGCAGTAATGTTTAGGTTACCTAAAGGTAAACTACCCATAAGGCTAATGCCAACAGCTGCTAGAGAAGAGAGAAGAATAGCGTTCATAGATTATGTATTTGCAGATAATAATTGTGCCTCAATAGCTTTGAATGCAGCAACTTCCCTTCTGCCTTGCTGTAGGGTAAGATATGCGGTGCCATTCTTGTTGTTTGCTTTGCATATTCTGAACAATATGTTCCAATGCCGTATTATTTCTTTCCATGCAAACAGAATGGAGTGTGAGGGGTCATATATATGTGTGGGCTCGCTGCCACTACCGTTCAACTCAATGATTGAAAAGTTTATTCCGTTTTCAAGGTCTTCCCATGAATTGAATTTAATATCCAGCCTTCCAAAATAAAACCCTTCAATGTTGCGGCAAACATTATCGATTGTTGCCGTTAGGGTTTCTGTTATTTTGTACGATACATCTGTAAATTTTGAACCACGAGAATGGTTGCCATATGGTATCAAAACAATTTTTTCACCTTCATGTGGTATGCTATGCACGTGTTCTTTATACAACTTGTATATCTGCTTCCATTGCAACAGATAGCGTGCATTTTGTTTTGCTAGCTGAGCAATAGTATGCTTGCCATCGCCAACAATGGCTACGGGCTCTTTATTGACAATGCCCGAAATGACACCCGTCCTCTCATCAGGCATTCGATAATAAAACAGGCCAATTTCATTTTCCATAGGTACATATTCTTGTACAAGAAAAGAAACAGGCATACGCGCTGTATATGCGTCCAACTCCTCTGCTGTGTATATTTTCTTAACGCCTAATCCTCGTTCGCCATGGTCTGGCTTAGCTATCACAGGGAAATGAATATGCTGTTTATTCATCCATTCTATCACCACATCAACAGCCATGCCTTTTTTGCAATAGTAGGTAGCGGGGTAGAGGTTGGCAGGCAATAGTTTATAGACATCATACTTGCTTTCCATAATAAATCCACCGTTTCTGATGGAAGGATTAGCGGCGGTGAGAAAGAAAAAAGAACGTGCCCTGATACTTAATAAAAGCCAATAAGGATATAATGGAAGATACACAATATTGCTATTCCAATATTCCCAATTGAACAGGCGGATAAAAAACGGATTATGAAATAAGCGATTCATTTAAGAGATTAACTATTTGCAAACAACCACTCATTTGTAGATTCTGAGCCTGTTAGCATATCATTGTATTGCATCAGCGATTTACTTTTTGTTAGTTCGATACTTGTGATGCTTACCGTTCTCAATATCCCATTTCTATTCATTCTCAAATCGATATGCTCATCGCCTTCACCACCAAAAGTATGAAACATAAGAATAGACTCAATTGTAATGGGGTTATTTGCAGAAAGCCATTCCTTAAACCACTGTTGGCGTTTTTCTATTACTTCGTTGTCGTATAGTGTTACAGAAGACCAAATGTGCGGTACGGTATGGTCTATTTCTTCCATTGTAGCGATATTGCCATCCCATCGGGCTTCAAACAATTGTTTATTGTCCCAAATAACAAGTGTGAAAGGTTCTATATCATCAAGGTCTGTCTTTAAAAACTGCTTGCTTGGAAAAGACGAATCGAAAATATCAAGAAACACTAAGCCCCTGCTTTTTTTGTACGGTGGATTGTGTATATGCTTTTTTGTAGCACCGTTGAGTAATACCATTGCATTGCCATTATGGTGCATCGCAATCCATGTTCCACCTACTTTGCCATCTTTCGGGAATATGATTTTACCTGAAGTTAATTTTTCCGTAACAGGAGCTGATGCAGCCGACCGCTGCACTTGCTCATCTCTGTTTGAAGTGATGAGTGTTTTACCTTCAGATTGCAAAAACGTCACTGTGCACATTTTCTCCTGTATTCTATAGTTGATGGTGCTACCCCAAATGTATCTGACAGCGCGACAGATGTTAATTCTTGTATGCCAATACGTATGAGTGCCATGTGGTGGATGGTGTGCTCTAAATTATAAATTAGCTCTCTATGGTAAGAACTGCTAACGCTTGTTTTGATGTCGCTGCCAAATTCGGCTTCCAGTGTTATGTACTTATCATCTTTGCCAATGTTGGCAAGTATATCTTCGATACAGATAAGGGCAATATCCTTATCGGTTTCTATGTGTATATCTCGTTTTCTGTTTTCATAGTTAATGATGCCACTGCCATAGCCGGTATGCAGGCATTGAAAAAGCTCGATGATATGACGCAAATGCTGCCCAATAGTAGCACCCGAAAGATGTACTGAACGCGTTGTGTACTCGGAATTGCTCAATTGTTCAATAACATCTGAAAGCTCGTGCAAAACATAGCTGATGATTTTTGATTGTTGCATACTTATTAGTACGAGTTGATGAGAATAATAGATTTATTTGAATTTGCCCCAGTTTGCATCAGCCTTGTTTTTTAGTGCTGCCTCGTCTTTGTTCCAGCTTTTTAGGGTGTTGTTAAAATATTTATTGTAAAACAAATAGAGCTTATTGTCTATTATTTTGAATGTTTCTGGATCAACTTCTACTTTTTCTCCTTTAGCCCCCATTGCATAGGCACACCATCCGCCATATTGAGGTTCGTAATTTGCAGGGTTTTTTTTGAACAGTTCGAGGTTGGTCGTGTTTTTGAAAAAATATGTTACACCTTGGTATTGCAATGCGTATGTTTTACTACCCTCAACTGGTTTATTGCTAAAATAGCTTACGGGGTCGTAGCCTTGTATAGCTATACCTTTTTCTAGGTTAAAGTTTTTTTGTCTTTGTGCTACGGATTGTGCATTTACAATCTGCATACAGCATACTAACATTGCCAGCATCCAGCTTTTCATATCTCGGATTATTTCAAACAAATTTCAGATAAATACTATTTGTATTTTGTCTCCTATCAGACAAATAGAAGATTTTATCTTTCTTTCTATTTTTTTTGAAAATAATTACCTCAACAGTGCCATTGCTATATGTAGTAACTGTATCTCATACGCTACCTATTATTTTTTGCTGCTACAACGATGTAAGAAACTGCATGGTATCTACACCATCGGCATAGTCGGTTAGGGTGGGAGACTGCGCTGTGCCAAACGGTGTTTGTCTATGCCCTACTATACACTGTATGTCTTCGCTGTTTTGTAGTTCGTGTATCAGCGTATTTTTGTCATCGTAAAAACGGTAGTGGAGTACACTAACTGCAGAGAATGGTATTGTATTCTCTACCATCATCAGGGCGTCGTTGCTATAATAGTGTACTTTGTTGAGCAGGTATATGGCGAGATAGTAATCGTAATTGTTTTTGTATTTGTGATGGTGGATGATGTCTGCATATTTATTGGCGGCTTCCATCAGTTTGGTTATGTCATACCCATTCGGCAGGCATACTTGTGTTACGTTACGGCAACCCAGCCCAAAATAAGTGAATACATCATCCATCAGCAGGCTTAGCTCTTCGGGTGTTTCAGTGCCATCGAGCAAGGCAACGGATGTACGGTTTTTACGGATGATGTGCGGGTATTTCCCAAAATATTCCTCGAAATAGCGGGCAGTATTATTACTACCTGTAGCAATATAAGCATAGCAGCCTTTCAGGTTGTCGGCTATTATTACTTGTTGGGCTATTTGTGGTTGCCACTCTATTAGTTTGCCTACTATATGCTTCAGCAATACCTCATCTTTAGACGATAGCTTGAGTACGGTAATGTGCCCTGACATGAAACCACAGAGAAAATCGTGAAAGCCGACCAAGGGTATGTTGCCCGCTGCTACAATACCAACACGTTTGGGCGATGCGGTTACGGAGTAGCCATGCATCCATGCTCGTAGCTTATCAGCATTCAACATGCGGGTACAAATATTGCGTATTGCCAATTCTATATTACCCTGTGTGAACCATGCATTCATATCTGCAGCACGGAGCTTAATATCTTGCCATTCTTCGCTATTGCCCTGCAAATAATCCGCTAAACGAACCAAAAGTGATATTCTTTGTTCTGTATCTGTCATGCCATTGACATTTATGGGTGCGAAGTTGTAACTTTACCTGCAGAAAAACCAAAAATATTATGGCTATAAAGATAACGGACGAATGTATAAACTGCGGGGCTTGTGAACCTGAGTGCCCCAATAACGCGATATATGAAGGAGGAGTAGAATGGGCTATTGCCGATGGTACATCTGTAAAAGGCACTTTCACGCTGATGGATGGCACTACGACAGATGCTAATGCAAAGCACGAACCGATAGCTGTAGATACCTATTACATCACAGCTAATAAATGCACCGAGTGCCAAGGCTTCCATGATGAGCCACAGTGCGCTGCTGTATGCCCTGTTGACTGCTGCGTACCCGATGAAATGTATAAAGAAACCGTAGAAGAGCTGCTATCTAAGAAAGAAAAGCTGCATTTGTAAGCAGATAAAATATATTATATAATAACAAAAGCCGCTATTAAAAGCGGCTTTTGTTATTATTACTGGGGGCCTAAATTTTCTGAAATTAAATACCCTTTTAATTACAATAGTCTTATTGCAATAATTCTTTGATAAAAAACAGTAGATTTTTTGTAGATACCTTTTTTGTGTATTGCTTTTAATGGTATAATAGAATTTTGAAGTTTTTTTATTTTCAAAATAAACATGTGATATTGTGTGATGCAAGAAAGGCGGTAGAAACCGCCTTTCGAAATCTAGAATTGATTACCCATTACAAACTTTTGTATCGTAGAATACAGCATAGAAACTGTATATGATATCGCTTGA
>CALESY010000012.1 GCA_937919945.1 uncultured Chitinophagaceae bacterium
ATAATAATATATGCAATATCAGTCTATGTATAATTCTATTAAAAAAACTACTCCCACATACTCATAAACCTCTTGATTGAGTATTTATTGATAGTTTTTAGTTGACACAAGTTGTATAAAAGCCTTACGGGTACTGGTTTACACGGGCTTATGGAAAAATTTCAAAAATATTTTCAAATATTTTGTCTGAATAGAAATAACACATTACCTTTGCAGTCCCAAATTTTACGGGTTAGAAGATATTTATAAGTATGTCACAGCGTATCAGAATAAAGCTGAAATCTTACGACCATAGCCTGGTTGATAAGTCTGCAGAGAAAATCGTTAAGACTGTGCGCAATACAGGAGCAGTGGTTACAGGCCCTATTCCTTTGCCAACAGAGAAGAAGATCTTTACAGTATTGCGTTCGCCGCACGTAAATAAAAAAGCGCGTGAACAATTCCAACTTTGCACGCACAAGCGTTTGTTGGATATCTATACTTCTTCTTCACGCACAGTAGACGCGCTTTCAAAGCTCGACTTGCCAAGTGGTGTAGAAGTAGAAATTAAAGCTTGATAGCTTTACAGCTCTTTAACAATATTTGAAAAAACGGCTTATCCCGATCCACACAAAGGCAATCGGGCGCTAAGCTAAAATATAAGAAAATGAAAGGTATTATTGGTAAAAAAATCGGCATGACCAGTGTGTTCGAGCCGAACGGTAAGCAAACAGCTTGCACCATCATAGAGGCCGGCCCTTGTGTGGTTACTCAAAAGAAAACCGTAGATACCGACGGTTATGATGCGTTGCAGATAGCATTTGGTGAAGCGAAAGAAAAGAATACTCCGCAAGCGCTCATCAATCACTTCGCCAAAGCAAATACATCTCCTAAGGCGATAGTAAAAGAACTTCGTAATTGTTCCATTGATAAACAAGTTGGCGAATCACTTACCTGCGAAATATTTGCAGAAGGTGAAAAAGTAAGTGTCATCGGTACCACTAAGGGTAAAGGTTTCCAGGGTGTTGTTAAGCGCCATGGCTTCTCTGGTGTGGGCGAGGCATCGCATGGTCAGCACGACCGTCAGCGCGCCCCGGGTTCTATCGGTGGTTCATCTTACCCTAGTCGTGTATTCAAAGGTATGCGTATGGCAGGCCGTATGGGTGGCGATCAGGTAAAGATCAAAGCACTGCGTGTTGTAAAAGTATTCCCAGAGCAAAACTACATATTGGTTAGTGGTTCAGTTCCGGGTCATAACGGTTCAATTGTTTTAATTCAGAATTAATTATAGTCATGCAAGTTGACGTTTATAATAGTAAAGGTGAAAAAACCGGTCGTACGTTAGAGTTGCCGGAAGATATATTCAATATCGAGCCAAACGATCATTGTATATACCTGGCGGTGAAGCAATATCTTGCTGCACAGCGTCAAGGTACACACAAAACCAAGACACGTGCCGAAGTGCAAGGTGCTTCTAAAAAGCTGCATCGTCAAAAAGGTACAGGTGGTTCTCGTAAGGGTAATATCCGTAACCCTTTATACAAGGGTGGTGGTACTGTTAATGGTCCTGTGCCGCACGAATATGGTTTCAAACTGAACCGTAAGGTGAAAGACCTCGCTAAAATGTCTGCACTGTCTCACAAAGCACGTGCTAACAAAGTAGTAGTGGTTGAGGATATGAATATCGATACACCTAAGACAAAAGATTTCGCAAATATGCTGGGTAAAATAAATGGTACGCAAAAGTCACTGTTCATTATGCCAGAGTACGATGCAAAACTGTACCTAAGCGCACGCAACATCAGCAGGAACAAAACTGTGGTATTGAGTGATATGAATACATACGACCTTGTAAATGCACAAGTGTTGGTATTCACAGAAACTGCCGCTAAGATGTTTAACGAGGCTGTAGAAGCGTAAAAAGAAAAAGAATTTTCGTAACACGAAATAATTAAAGAAAATGAAACTCACTGACGTATTGGTAAGGCCTGTGATTACCGAGAAGGTAAACACACAAATGGAGAAATCCGGCCGCTATACCTTTGTAGTGGATAAGAAGGCTAATAAGCTGGAAATCAAAAAAGCCATTGAAGAATTTTATGGCGTGAAGGTAGCAGACGTGAACACCATCGTTGTTCCAGGTAAAGTAAAAAACCGCTTCACAAAAGCCGGCTTCCTCAGCGGTATGAAATCTTCTTATAAAAAAGCAACAGTAACACTTGCAGAGGGCGACTCTATCGATTTGTTCTCAATGTAAGACTTGATAAAGAATTAGAAAATGGCATTACGTAAATACAAACCGGTAACAGCCGGCACACGTTGGAGAATAGGTAACGCTTATGCAGAAGTTACCACTAATGAGCCTGAAAAGAGCTTGTTGGAGCCTCAGAAATCTACTGCTGGTCGTAACGCACAAGGACGTCGTTCTATGCGCTACATGGGTGGTGGCAACAAAAAGATGTATCGTATCGTTGACTTCAAGCGCGATAAAAAAGACATCCCTGCTACTGTTAAAACTATCGAATACGATCCTAACCGTACAGCTTTCATCGCCCTGCTTAGTTATGCAGATGGTGAAAAGCGCTACATATTAGCTCCGCAAGGCTTAGAAGTAGGTGCAACTGTAGTAAGCGGCGACAGCGTAGCTCCGGAAGTAGGTAATGCGTTGTTGTTGAAGAATATGCCATTGGGTACTGTTGTACACAATATAGAAATGCAACCTGGTAAAGGTGGTTCTATGGCACGCTCTGCAGGTACATACGCACAACTGAACGCTAAAGAAGAAAAATATTGTGTACTGAAAATGCCAAGTGGTGAATTGCGTAAAGTGCTGAGCACTTGCATGGCTACTGTAGGTACAGTATCAAACAGCGACCACGCACTGCAATCAATGGGTAAAGCAGGTCGTAATCGTTGGAAAGGTATCCGCCCACGCAACCGTGGTGTAGCAATGAACCCTGTAGATCACCCAATGGGTGGTGGTGAAGGTCGTTCATCTGGTGGACACCCACGTAGCCGCACAGGTAAATACGCGAAAGGTGAAAGCACACGTAGCACTACTAAAGGTAGCAACAAGCTGATCATCCAACGCCGCAACGGTAAAAAACTTTCAGGTAAATACAAAAAGTAAACCAGGTACATCCTGATATAAAATATAACGAATAATGGCTCGTTCAATTAAAAAAGGACCTTACGTAGATGCAAAGCTTGACAAAAAAGTCGTAGCGATGAACGAAGGCAAATCAAAAAAAGGTGTAATCAAGACGTGGAGCCGCCGCTCTACCATCACACCCGATTTTGTTGGGCAAACATTTGCGGTACACAACGGCAACAAGTTTATACCTGTTTATGTAACGGAATTCATGGTAGGCCACAAACTGGGCGAATTTGCACCTACACGCAACTTTAAAGGCCATAGTGGTAGTAAATAATTAATTAAAAATTTTGGGTAACGTCTTCTGGCGTCCCGCTATAAGTAATAAATAATAAAATGGAAGCTGTAGCTCGTTTACGTAACTATCCTACATCGCCGCGCAAAATGCGCCTGTTGGCAGATTTAATCCGTGGTATGGATGTAGAAAATGCGCTGAATACTTTGAAATTCAGCACTAAGCATCCTTCAGTGCCTTTGGAGAAATTGTTGTTAAGTGCCATTGCAAACTGGAGGGTTAAAAATGAAGGTGTTGACGTAGCAGGCGCAAACCTGTATGTAAAAACCATCTTTGTTGATGGCGGACGTACATTGAAGCGCATGAACCCTGCACCGCAAGGCCGTGCTTACAGGTTGCGCAAACGCAGCAACCACGTAACAATTATTGTGGACAGCAAAACTGCCGTAGCAGCTAACGCATAATTTTTAAACATTCAACATTAATAATATAACGAATGGGTCAAAAAACTAATCCTATAGGTAACAGGTTGGGTATCGTTCGCGGATGGGACTCAATGTGGTTTGGCGAGAAAAAGGATTTCGGCCAGAAACTGGTAGAAGATCACAAAATCCGTACTTACCTCAACGCGCGTATCAACAAAGGCGGTATATCTCGCATTGTTATCGAGCGTACATTGGGTAAACTGATTGTGACTATCCATACTTCAAAGCCTGGTATTATTATAGGTAAAGGCGGTTCTGAAGTTGATCGCATCAAAGAAGAGTTGAAAAAACTTACCGGTAAAGAAGACGTACAGATCAACATCATGGAGATTCGTCGTCCTGAACTGGATGCGAACATAGTGGGCGAAACAATTGCCCGCCAGATAGAAAGCCGCGTTAGCTATAAGCGTGCTGTTAAAATGGCAATATCTACCGCTATGCGCATGGGTGCAGAAGGTATTAAAATAAAAGTTGGTGGCCGTTTGGGTGGTGCTGAAATTGCTCGTTCTGAAGAGTTCAAGCAAGGTCGTACACCGCTACACACTTACCGTATGGATATTGATTATGCATCAGTGTTTTCATTGACGGTATATGGTAAAATCGGTATCAAAGTTTGGATATGTAAAGGTGAAGTATTGGGCAAACGTGATTTGAACCCTAACTTCTCTGCAGGTTCAGACAACCGTGGCAATGCAGCCGGTGGTGGTCGTCCGGAAGGTGGACAACGCGGTGAAGGTCGTGGCGGAGAGCGTCGTGGTGGCGGAGAACGCCGTGGCGGTGGTGAAGGACGCGGTGGAGAACGCCGTGGTGGTGGCAAAGGCCGTTAATTTATAAATTAATTAGAGCAACTATTTAAATATTGTAACAATGTTACAACCAAAAAAGACGAAACATCGTAAAGCGCACAAAGGCAGAATTAAAGGTAACGCACAACGCGGTGCTATGATTGCTGCAGGTTCTTTCGGGCTGAAAGCGCTTGAACCAAAGTGGATAAACAACCGCCAGATAGAAGCTGCGCGTCAGGCACTTACCCGCCACATGAAACGTGAGGGTAATGTTTGGATACGCATATTCCCTGACAAACCCATTACCCGTAAGCCTGCAGAGGTTAGGATGGGTAAAGGTAAGGGTAGCTTGGAATTCTGGGCTGCAGTAGTGCATCCTGGTCGCATCATGTTCGAAATTGATGGTGTGCCTATGCAGGTTGCAAAAGAAGCACTGGAGCTGGCTGCGCAGAAATTACCAATCAAAACCAAATTCGTAGTTCGTAGAGATTACGTTGAGGCTTAATAAAAGTAAAATTAGGTTGGCAGCTTTTTAATCAGAGTTGCTTACAGTAATAAATAACAAATAGAAATTAAAATGGCAAAAGCAAAAAAAGCGAAAGCAGACGATTATCGTTCGCTGGACGTAGAGGCGCTGAATAGCAAAATCAGCGATGAAGAGCTTCGTTTGAAAAAAATGAAGTTCAGCCATGCGGTAAACCCAATTGAAAATCCGCTTACCATTCGCCAATTGCGCCGTACCATCGCGCGTTTGAAGACGGAACAACGCAAAAGAGCATTAGGTTTCTAAGTAAATTTTTTATAGATGTCAACAACGACTGAAAGAAAAAGCAGAAAAACCCGTATCGGGATTGTGAGCAGCAGCAAAATGGAAAAAACCATTACAGTAGCTGTTGAGCGTAAGGTGAAACACCCGATATACGGTAAGTTCGTTAAGAAAACGACTAAATTCCATGCGCACGATGAGGCCAGCACTGCAGGTGTAGGCGATACTGTACGCATTATGGAAACACGCCCGTTGAGCAAAACTAAACGCTGGCGCTTGGTAGAAATTATTGAAAAAGCTAAGTAATCTTATTTAAAGATGATACAACAAGAATCAAGGCTCAACGTGGCCGACAACAGTGGTGCGAAGGAAGTGCTTTGTATCCGTGTGTTGGGTAACTCGGGTCAGGACTATGCCGGTATCGGAGATAAAATAGTGGTAACCGTAAAAGACGCGTTGCCTGGTGGTGGTATCAAAAAAGGTACTGTATCTAAAGCCGTTATCGTTCGTACCAAAAAGAAATTGCGTCGTAAAGACGGTTCATACATCAATTTTGATGATAATGCGGTAGTACTGCTCAACAACTCTGATGAGCCACGCGGTACACGTATTTTCGGGCCGGTTGCACGCGAATTGCGCGACAAGGGCTATATGAAAATTGTTTCATTGGCACCTGAAGTATTGTAAAATTTGTTGTACCTTTGCCGCCCGTTTGGGGCTGCATAGCTACAACGCTAAAAAATAACATAGTGAAACAAAGATTTCAACCAAAATTCAACATCAAAAAAGGTGATAACGTGGTAGTAATTGCCGGCGACGACAAAGACCGTAGCAAACCACGCAAGGTGTTGGCTGTTTACCCTCAGAAAAGCCGTGTGCTTGTAGAAGGCGTAAACATGGTAACGAAGCATTTGAAACCAAATGCACAAAATCCTCAAGGCGGTATCGTTCAGGAGGAAGCTAGCATCCACTTGTCGAACGTTATGTTGTGGGATGCTAAAGCAAAAGCTCCTTCACGCATCAAGCGCGAGCGTCTGGAAAAAGGTTTTAAACGTGTATCTAAAAAATCAGGGGAGGAAATTAAATAATGGCAACGACTATATATACACCTCGCTTACAGAAGAAGTATAAAGACGAAGTAGTGCCTGCTTTGATGAAGAAGTTTGGCTACAGTACAGTTATGCAGTGTCCCCGTCTGGTAAAGATATGTTTGAACCAGGGCGTTAAAGGTTCTGTTTCTGACAAGAAATTGATAGATGACGCAGTAACTGAAATGACAAACATTTCCGGTCAGAAAGCGGTTCCTACATTGTCTAAGAAGGATATATCAAACTTCAAGTTGCGTAAAGCTATGCCTATCGGCTGCCGTGTTACGCTTCGCAATACAAACATGTATGAGTTTCTGGATCGTATGATATCAGTAACCCTGCCACGTGTACGCGACTTCAAAGGTATCAACGATAAATCATTTGATGGCCGTGGTAACTACACTATGGGCGTTACAGAACAAATCATCTTCCCTGAAATAAACATTGATAAAGTAACACGCATCAGCGGTATGGATATCACTTTCGTTACTACTGCACGTACTAACGAAGAAGCATACGAACTGCTGAAGGAATTGGGTATGCCTTTCAAAAACATTAAAAAAGACAATAACTAATATAAATGGCTAGAGAATCAGTAAAAGCCCGCCAACGCAAGCGCGAAGCTATGGTAGCAAAATTCGCTGAAAAGCGTGCTGCCCTGAAAGCTGCAGGTGATTATGCTGCTTTGGATAAACTTCCGAAGAATTCATCAGCAGTTCGCTTGAAAAATCGTTGCCAGCTTACCGGACGTCCGAAAGGGTACATGCGTCATTTCGGTATCTGCCGTAACATTTTCCGCGATATGGCATTGGATGGCAAAATACCAGGTGTACGTAAAGCAAGCTGGTAATTCAATAACGTATCAAGGTCGGGTAGTATAACGCCCGAAACCGGACACAATTAAAAACTTTACAAAACTTAATTAAAGAAATGGTAACAGATCCAATAGCAGACTACCTTACCCGCATTCGTAACGCACAAATGGCGCGTCACCGCATAGTTGAAATACCTGCTTCAAATGTAAAAAAGCGTATCACAGAAATCCTGTATGACAAAGGATACATTCTGAAGTACAAATTTGAAGATGATAATAAACAAGGCATCATCAAAATAGCTTTGAAGTATAACGGACAAACTAAAGAGCCTGCCATTAAAGCATTGGAGCGTGTTAGCCGTCCGGGTTTGCGTCAGTACGCTAAGCCTGCTGAAATAAAGCGTGTGATGAGTGGTTTAGGTATAGCCATCGTTTCTACATCAAAAGGTGTAATGACTGATAAAGAAGCGCGTGCTAACAATGTAGGTGGCGAGGTAATGTGCCATATTTATTAATAGATTAAAACAAACAGTACCTGATACATTAAGCCGGTTCCTATACAGGCTGACGAGGTTGGGATACTGAAACAATAAACAAGTAAAAAGATTTTACGATGTCTCGTATAGGTAAAAAGCCGGTAACAGTAGCAAAAGGCGTAACAGTAACAGTTACTCCAGCTAACGAAGTAGTATTCAAAGGCCCTAAGGGCGAATTGAAACAAGCTATCGACCGCGATATTAAAGTAGAAGTTGTAGGTGAAGAAGTACTTATCACACGCCCTACAGACCAAATACGCCACCGCGCATTGCATGGTTTGTACCGTGCCTTGTTGCAAAACATGATGGTGGGTGTAACGGAAGGCTTCAAAACAGAACTTGAATTAGTGGGTGTGGGTTATCGTGCCGCTGTTACAGGTCAGCAATTAGATATGGCTTTGGGTTTCTCTCACAATATCATCTTCGATTTGCCGAAAGAAATCAAAGCAAATGCAATAGCTGAAAAAGGTCAGAATCCAAAAATAATCCTTGAATCAACAGATAAACAATTGCTGGGTGCAGTAGCTGCAAAAATACGTAGCCTGCGCAAGCCTGAGCCATACAAAGGTAAAGGTGTACGCTTCGCTGGTGAGGTTGTTCGCCGCAAAGCAGGTAAATCAGCTGGTAAGTAATAAAAATTATCATCCGCTTGTGCGGGTGATAATTGCTTTTTTAAATTTTGTAAAAAACCTCGGTAGCCACAAAGCCCTCAGCTGAGTGAGCCCGTAAAAAAACAGATAAAAATGTCATTAGATCCAAAAGTACTCCGCCGTCAGAAATTGCGTTGGCGCATACGTGCCAAAGTTGTTGGCACAGCTACGCATCCACGCCTTTCTGTATTCCGTAGCAATAAGGATATTTATGTGCAACTGATAGATGATGCAACAGGCACTACATTGGCTGCTGCTAACTCTCGTCAAAAGGACATAGCTGCACAAAAAGGCACTAAGGTTGAAAAAGCAGCAATGGTTGGTAAGGCTATAGCTCAAAAAGCTATCGCTTTAGGCATCGAAACTTGCACTTTCGACCGTGGTGGTTATTTATATCATGGTCGTGTTAAGTCTGTAGCAGATGGTGCACGCGAAGGTGGTTTGAAATTCTAATTATTACATTGTTTAACTTTTTTCTTTTAGAAATATAATGGCGAAGACACAATTTAATCGCGTAAAAGCCGGAGACCTGGAACTGCATGAAAAGGTAGTGGCTATCAACCGTGTGGTAAAAACCACAAAAGGTGGTCGTGCATTCAGCTTTTCAGCACTGGTGGTAGTTGGTAACGGACAAGGTGTAGTAGGTCACGGTCTGGGTAAGGCTAAAGAAGTACAGGAAGCTATCACTAAAGGTATAGACGACGCTAAGAAAAACCTGATAAAAGTACCTGTAATGAATGGTACTATCCCTCACGAGCAGTTTGCTAAAGAGGGTGCTGCTAAAGTGTTAATAAAACCAGCAGCACATGGTACGGGTGTTATAGCAGGTGGTAGCATGCGTGCAGTATTGGAAGCAGTAGGTGTTACAGACGTATTGTCTAAGTCTCTAGGTTCTGCAAATCCTCACAACGTAGTAAAAGCTACTTTCGTTGCATTGGGTATGCTGCGTGAGCCTGTTGCCGTAGCAAAAGAGCGCAACATTAGCCTGAAGAAAGTATTCAACGGCTAGTAACTGCCCTTGACACTGATTTATTGATTTTTGAATTTTAACTTTTGAATTATAATAGCGTCATGGCTAAGATTAAAATTACACAGACGAAGAGCGGAATTGACCGTCCGGAGCGCCAAAAGCGTACACTGGTAGCGTTGGGCCTGCGTAAAATGCATGCTACTGTAGAAGTAGAGGCTACGCCACAGATACTGGGTATGGTACGCACCGTTAATCATCTGGTGAAAGTAGAAGAAGTAAAAGCTTAATTATTAACTGATTTGCGAGCGGTTTTACATTCCGCGCAAGTTCAAAAATTGTAAACTATGCAATTACACAATCTTAAACCTGCAGAAGGTTCAGTACAAAAAGTAAAACGTATAGGCCGTGGTGAAGGTAGCGGTCATGGTGGTACTGCCACTCGTGGTAACAAGGGTGCTCAATCAAACACCGGTTACAGCCGCAAAGTAGGCCACGAAGGTGGTCAGATGCCTATTCAACGCCGTATGCCAAAACGTGGTTTCAAAAACATAAACCGTGTTGAATACAAAGTTTTCAACCTTGGCCAGTTAGACTTCCTGATTGAAAAATATGCTATTCAGGAGTTTTCGCTGGATAATCTTTATATCAATGGCCTCATCAGCCGTACCGACTTAGTGAAGATACTGGGTGCAGGCGAAATGAAGACCAAAATGGTATTTAAAGTTAATGCCATCAGCCAGAAAGCTAAAGCGGCTATTGAAGCTGCCGGCGGCTCTGTAGAACTGGTTTAACCATATTCTGTTCCTAAAAGACGCATTTGGTAAAATGCGTCTTTTATCGTTTATTCGCATTTCATTTTTGATTAACTACAGTTCCAAGTGAAGAAACTAATTGAAACGCTTAAAAATATATGGAGTATCGAAGAACTCCGTAAGCGAATCCTATTTACTATCCTGCTGATAGCCATCTATCGCGTTGGTTGTGGCATTACCTTGCCAGGTATCAATCCGCAAATGCTGGCATTAGACAATAGCGACGGCGGCCTGCTTGGCTTGTTCAATATGTTTGCTGGTGGCGCATTCAGCAAAGCATCTATTTTCGCATTAGGCGTAATGCCTTATATCTCTGCTTCTATCTTCATGCAATTAGCAGGTATCGTTATACCGCAATTTGCTAAAATGCAACGTGAGGAAAGCGGGCGTAAAAAAATGAACCAGTACACACGTTATCTTACTGTATTGGTTACTGCGTTTCAGGCAAGTGCTTATGTTGCATACCTCCGTACGCAAACAGCTCAAGCTATTGTGCCAGAATTTAGTACTTTCCTATTCTGGTTATCTACTGTTGTAGTACTAACAGCAGGTACGTTATTTGTAATGTGGATGGGTGAAAAAATAACAGACAAAGGTATAGGTAATGGTGTTTCACTTATTATCATGGTTGGTATCCTTGCTCGTTTCCCAGAGTCTGTAGTACAAGAGTTTGCTGCACGCAACATAGGTGGTGGCGGTGGATTGCTGATATTCCTGATAGAAATTGCCATATTTATAGCAGTAATAGTAGGCTTGATACTTCTTACACAAGGTACTCGTAAAATACCTCTTAACTATGCACGCCGCATAATAGGTAACAATGCTGCTAAAGAAGTAGGTGGTGCAAGAGACTTCATTCCTTTGAAAGTGAACTCTTCAGGTGTGATGCCTATTATCTTCGCGCAGGCTATATTGTTTATTCCTGCTACATTGGTTGGTTTCAGCCAAAACGAAACAGCACAAGGCTTTGTAAGAGCTATGTCAGACCCTCAGTCGTTATGGTATAATATCACTTATGCTGTATTGGTTATAGCATTCACATACTTCTATACAGCGCTGATATTCAATCCGACAGAAATGGCTGATAATCTGAAGCGCAATAACAGCTTCATACCGGGTGTTAAACCAGGTGAACCTACTGCGGATTATATTGCAACCATCATGGATCGTATTACGCTTCCCGGTGCTATCTTCCTGGCAGTTGCTGGTATATTGCCTGGCATTGCAGGTTTGTTTAAAGTAACTAGTGGTTTTGCTTCATTCTTCGGTGGTACGTCTATGCTTATAGGTGTAGGTGTTATACTCGATACTTTGCAGCAAATAGAAAGCCACTTGCTCATGCGTCAATACGATGGCCTGATGAAAACAGGACGTATCATGGGGCGTCAAGGTGCAGGTGCTACAGTTTAATATTGATTAGTGAGAAATGATACATATAAGAAGCAAAGACGAAATTGAATTAATACGTAAAAGCGCTTTAACAGTCACTGCCACCTTAACACAGGTGGCAAACTTTTTGAAGCCGGGTATTACTACTGCTGCTATTGATAAGATGGCAGAGGAGTTTATACGCGATAATGGCGGGATACCTTCTTTTAAAGGTTATGGACCTTCCTACTCACCATTCCCGGCATCACTGTGTATCTCTGTCAATGAAGTAGTAGTTCATGGTTTTCCGAGCGATTATGAATTGAAAGACGGCGACATTATATCGGTTGATTGTGGTGTGTATATGAACGGTTATCATGGTGATCATGCCTATACATTTGCTATTGGTAATGTAAAGCCAGAACTGTTGAAATTGATGCGTGTTACTAAAGAGTCGCTGGCAAGGGCTATAGCAGAGGCAAGAGAAGGCAACAGGGTCGGTGATATATCTTACGCGGTTGAAAACTATACTGCACGTGAGCATGGTTATGGTGTAGTACGGGAGTTGGTAGGTCATGGAGTAGGCAAAAAACTACACGAAGACCCGCAAGTACCTAACTATGGACGTCGGGGAGATGGGAAACGCCTGAAAGAAAATATGGTATTGGCTATAGAGCCAATGATAAACCTCGGTACGCGCGATGTACTGACACTTGAAGATGGATGGACTGTAATAACAGCTGACGGTAAGCCTGCAGTACACTACGAACATACTACCCGTGTGGGTAAAAATAAAGGCGAGGCATTGTCTAGCTTTATACCTATTGAAGCTGCTGAAAGAGCCAATAAAGAGCTCAATACCGGACATTTGGATACCGTAGAAGCAACGGTTAACGCATAACATAAAAGCCCCTTAATGGGGCTTTATTATTTATGTAGTAGCGGTTGTTTGCTGCTTCCTGTTGAATACTAATAATAAAATACCGATAATGATAAGCAGCGTAGATATTATCTCTGCTTGTGTAGGATGTAAGAAACCCCAATCGTATTTGTAGTTAACACGTATCTTTTCTACTAAAAATCGTTCTGCACCATTAAATATCAGGTAAATGCCAAACATTTGCCAAGGTGCTTTAAGCCGCTTGCGTATAGACCATAGGAAGAAGAATATGCCAACACAAACTATAGCTTCGTATAGTGGAGTGGGGAATACACCAACTGGTAAAACGGCACAATAATTATCTCTGCATCCTGCTATTGCTACTCCTTCATTATTTACATTGTGAGGGTAGTTCATAGCATACAGCCAATCTGGTAGCCACGATGGTGCAGGTGCTTTTATATGTGGCACGTCTTTCAGGTCTCCGAAGTTGTTTACAAAATAGGGGTGTGCTGCTTGCAGCATTTGTTCGTACTCACCTTGTACTGCAGGGCGAAGGTTCCCGTTTTGTTCTGTTACATAAGCACTGTTAAATATACCCCAATCACCATCGCCCGATAGCTGACAGCCTAATCTGCCAACACCATAAGCAAGTATTAAAGCAGGTGCAGCTGCATCGCACAGGTGTTTGAAAGGTATGCTGTGTTTACGTGCATAAAAAACCAATGCTATCGTTGCAACAATCAAACCACCATAAAAAGTAAGCCCTGATGAGGAGAGCAGGCTTTCCATCGGGTTTCGGATAAAGTCATCCCATGTTTCAAATGCATTAAATATTTTAGCACCTGCCAAACCACCAACTGCACATATCATTACTATCTCGCTTATGCGCTGATATGGATGTATCGCAATTCTTTTGGTAGTTGGTTCTGCTAATTGTTCCTTCTTCTTTTCAGCATACTTAAAATAGCACATTATAGCAGCGCCTATTATCCCCACTAGCAAGTTACCTTTCATCGAAAATAAGTAACCCATTGGGTCTGGCGATACTTCGGCAATATTGCCAAACATACCACCTACCTTGAATCCTAATACAAAACCCAATAATGCTGACAGTATCAACTCATTCGTTGTAACAGGTTTGCCAACTTCAATATTAGTATATGTTGGCGATAGCAGTCCTTCTTCTTCTTTTCTTTTCAGCTCTTTTTGCATAGCCCATGCAGCAAACAGGAATGCAATGGCTACCATCAGCCCGAATGTTTTGAATATACTGAGCCATGCAGGCATATCTGTGCCAAGCAGGCTTTCTAACAGGTGCTCAATATCAGGATACATACGGGTAAAATTAGTTGTTTTGTGTTAAGGGGTATGTGTATGCTTGTTAAAAATTATTCACTTTAGCGACAATGCCTCTAATGTTTTGATTATCATATTTTCAATAGCCGCATTCGCATCTGCAGAAAATGTTTTAGTAGCCCTGTTGTTAATGACTGTACTGACAGACAGGCAATGATGTTGTAGTACTTTACCAAGACCATATAGTGCAGATGTTTCCATCTCATAATTCAGCACACGCATATTACGGGTGCTGAATGTAGTTATAGCATCCATCATATTGGGTATTGCAGGCATGGTACGCAAATGCCTGGCCTGTGGTGCATAAAAACCGGGTGCAGTAACGGTGATGCCGTGCAAAAAATCACTTCCGAAATATTTACGTAATTGTATTGACGCTTCTGAAATATATGGTTTGATATTACTGTTTTGTAGGCGTGTATGCAGCCCGAACTCATGTAGTATGTATTGCTCGTCAGTATTATTTTGCAAGTTGTAGAAATGCAGCAGGTTGTCTATACCAATGGCGTACGATGAAACTATAAGGCTGTCTGTGGCAACATCCGCCTGCATAGTACCACAAGTGCCCATGCGTATTATATGCAGGCTTGTTGTTTGGGCTTTTGCAATACGGCTTTTGAAATCAATATTTGCCAACGCATCCAATTCGTTCATGACAATATCAATATTATCTGTACCAATTCCGGTACTGATAGCTGATATGGTATGCTTACCAATGCTGCCTGTATGAGTAATAAACTCCCTATGCTGTACTTTATATTGTAGCTTATCAAAATGTTTTGATACGAGTGGTACTCTTGCAGGGTCGCCAACTAATAGTATGATGCCTCCTAATTGTTCGGGTTTCAGGTTCAGGTGATATATCGCGCCGCTTTTAGTAAGTATCAGTTCTGATGCACCCAATGTATGTTGCGGCAGGTTCATTTATTTTGTTTTTTGTTCTTGTAAAGAAACGATTTTTTACTACATTTGCAATCCCTCGACTGGTCCTGTGGCCGAGTGGCTAGGCAGAGCTCTGCAAAAGCTCCCACAGCGGTTCGAATCCGCTCGGGACCTCAAAAAATAAGTTAAAACCCGCTACTGTAGCGGGTTTTAGTTTGTTATGGTATTTATTATCTTATTTCTGTTAGTCAAAATACCTATTGTAGGCATTGTTTAAGAGTTTTGCACTTTGCTTGTAATAAATATTGAGTTTATTTGAGCTGTAATTATACTTTGGATTCAGTTTTCGTGGGGAAATATTATTAGGAAACTTTCTGCCGTCAGGCTCACGATCTGGTAATGTTGTATAATCAGGCGTTAGCACCATCAGCTTCTTTTGTATGCCTCCTGCTTGGTTTACTGATTGAACACTTAGGCTGTTTTCACTAGTTGTTCGTACATTATATCCGTATTTAACTATCCTGTATTCATCATCACTTATAGCAGGCATTTGTACAGGTTGTAGGTTTTTGTCAAATAGTATATTGTCCATTTTTCTCTGCAATACGAGGTGCGCATTAGTATCTAAAAAATAGTATACAGGACAAAAAGTGAAATGGTCAGTAAAATCAGCTATCATACATTTTATAACCGCATCTGCATCTTTTGCCGCCATGTTGGCATATTCAGTATTCCCTCTCTTTATATACATGGCTATTTGTTTGTGTGCGGTATTCAGTTCTACCAATATAAGTTTAGGTTCAGCAAGCGTATTGACACGTTTCTGTGTTTGTGAGTTGCTCTTGTAATGGCTAAAAGAAAATAATAAGGTTAAACAGACTGTTCTTATATATAGGTTGATGTATAGCATAGTGCAAAAATAAATAATCCCTTGGCAAAACTGCCAAGGGATTATTTATTTTACGCTTCTGTTGTATTTAGAATTGTATTTTTTGTGTTACACGTTGGTTGATAATTTTAAGCTTTGCATCTAAGGCATCTGCTGTAGTCATATCACCGCTGTTTTTTGCCACATTCATCATAATATTTATAATGGTGGCATCTCGCTGTACTTCATTTCGCAGATTGCTTGCTTTTACATCGCTCAACGATAGTGCATAGTTTATATTATCCTCACAGTTCTTCACAATACGTTTTGTTAGTTCTGCTCCTTTCTTCTTTTCACCGCAGTGATAGTAAGACATGGCTATATAATATGCAGTGAGGTCATAAAAATAAGAGCGTTCAGATATGCCTTTCATCACTTTGTCCAATACGGCTATACCTTCTTGCTTTCTGTCTTTAGCTGCCAGTTCTGAAGCCAACCTGCTGGCATTCATCCTGTAAGCTGCAAACATAAGCCTGTTCTTTTCGTCGTAATATACATCATTACGTTCCGCATTGCCCCAAATGAATTCCTTGTTGAACAGACGTAAGCTCTTTTCGATATCCACAGAACCCATTTCCTGTTGAGTTGCTTTCAGTGAGTCTGTCAGTTTATATGGCATTAATCTGTACACAACACCTTCCATACGCATATAGTCATCTAAACCTTGGTAGTTTTCACCCTGCAGGAATCCGCCGAAGTAAATAGGCCTTTTCCAACCGTCTGCTGCAATTGCTGCAATTATATGCAGTGTAGCAAGGTCGTCTTTTATTGCAATTTCTTTTGGCATGCTGAATTTAACATCGTTCACAATGTTATTTGTATCAGCAGCACTTATCAAACCGCGTTGTACCAACTCTGCTTTGCTGAGTGATGGTAAATAGAAGTTTTTCGTCGGGATGTAGTTTATCATGTTGCCACCCTGAACTTGCAGTTTGTTTTGAGGGTCTTTACTAATCATGAATTTGCAAACTTCAGCAAGGTTTATGTACTTGTCTTGCGGTATTTGCGGGTTGGGGTAGTACTGCAAATAGTTGCCTGCATCGCCGGTATAGTCTTCCTTCTTCCAAAGCATTGGTACCGGCATGGCATCGTTTATACGATAGTTGAGTTGATCTATATACCAATCTATACCCAACAGGCTGAGGTTAATTACACGTACGTCTTTACGGATACCTTCTATTTCCTGCAAATACCATACAGGGTATGTGTCATTATCGCCATAAGTAAATAGTATGGCATTTTTCTCGCAAGACTGCAGTACATTATATGCTGTAGCACGTGCAAGTGTTTTCTTAGAGCGGTCGTGGTCGTCCCACTCTTCTTTTGCCATGAGTGTAGGTACTGCCAATAAACATAGTGCAATGGCTGCATATGCTCCACCAGCGCCTTTTATAGCTTTTTGAAACCAATCATTCACCATTAGTACGCCTAAACCTATCCAGATTGCAAATGTGTACGTAGAACCTGCAAAAGCGTAGTCGCGTTCACGGGGTTGTTGTGGTACCATGTTAAGGTATATAGCAATAGCAATGCCGGTGAAGAAGAATAATGTTGCCGTAATGATACCATCACGCTTATTCCTGTTAAACTGATATACCATACCCAATACGCCCAGTATAAAAGGCAACATATACAGCTTATTATTAGCCGGGCTGTACTTGTTTTGCTTTGGGTCATTAACAAACCCATCTGCCATTTTCTTCTGGTCGCCCAGGCCCAAAACATTTTTATCAATAACGCTGATACCTGTTATCCAGTTACCATTGCGTGCATTACCGTTACTTATACCCTGCATATCGTTCTGACGTCCGGAATAGTTCCACATAAAATATCGCCACCACATCCAGTTCAGATGATAACCAAAGAAAAACCTGAAGTTATCTCCGGCAGTAGGCGATTCTCCCTCTTCCAGTCCTAAGTAATCACGATAATATTGCTTGTGCCCCGGGTCATTATAATCCCATATTCTGGGGAAAAACCTTTTATCAGAGGCGTCAAATGTTGGCTCCATTTTCTTACCAACTTCCTCATAATGGTCTTTGCCGTTTTTGGTAGAGCGAGCATATTGCAAGCCGTTATCTTTGTATTCAATAGATTGTTGGTCTATATCAAAGTCTGGACCGAATAACAATGGTTGCGACCCAAATTGCTCGCGTTGTATATAAGAAGTTAGGCTGATGGCATTGTCCGGATTGGTCATGTCTATAGCCACGTCTGCACGAGAACGTATGAGTGGTGCTAAATAGCTTGAAAAGCCAATGACGATGAATGTTACACACAATACACCTGTATGTACAAGATACCAGTTTTTCTTTTTGGCAAACATCAGCAACCATACCAATAGTCCAACAATCAATACTACTGCAAATAATGCTCCGCTATCAAATGGCAAGCCGAAGTCGTTTACAAACAACAGGTCGAACTTAGAGGCAAGTATAGGTACGCCTTGCAGTACACCAAACTGTACAAAAGCCAACAGTACGCAACCCACAAGGAAGGCAGAGATAGCACCAGTTGTGGTAGGTTGGTAGCGTTTGAAGTAATAAACCATAGCTACAGCAGGTATTGCCAGCAAGTTCAGTAAGTGGATACCTACTGTTAAGCCCATCATATAGGCTATAAATACAAGCCACCTGTCAGCGTACTTAGTATCGGCAATATGCTCCCATTTCAAGATGGCCCAGAATACCAATGCGGTAAACAGGGATGATGTGGCATAAACCTCTGCCTCAACAGCAGAGAACCAGAATGTATCGGAGAATGTGTAAGCCAAGCCGCCTACAAGTCCCGCACCCATTATCAGGATGGTTTGCAGTGTGGTAGGTTCCGCATCTTTTTCAGTTGTCAGTTTTTTTGCAAAGTGGGTAATAGTCCAAAACAGGAACAGGATTGTCAAGCCACTGGCTATGGCCGACCATGCATTTATCATCATGGCCACTTTTTCTACATTGCCGCCAGCCAGCAAACCAAACATGCGTTGGATTAACATAAATAATGGTGCACCTGGAGAGTGTCCTACCTCTACCTTATATGCGCACGAAAGAAACTCGCCACAGTCCCAAAAGCTTACTGTGGGTTCCATAGTCATCAGGTATACCGCTGTGGCAATGGCACCTGTAATCCAACCGGTCAGGTTGTTAATCTTGCGAAAATTCATGTAGCTAATATAATTTGACAGGCAACAAAAATAGAAAAATACAGGTACGCACCTAATGGACTAAACGGAATTAACATATTTATATGTTTATTCCTTTCTATGTATTGCCATTAGTTAATTCAAACAAGCAATAGGTGAGCGTTTTTAAGTTTGTCGGTTTCAACCATTTGTGCCAATTGCACATCGGGTATATTTCGTAGTAATGCAATGATACTTTTGGCTTTCTCTTCGCAATCAGCGCACTCTACCATCCACAAATAGTCGAGTTGTTTTACCTCCGGCAATAAAGGCTCACCATCGCTTTTCATTCTGTAGATGCCATACCTGCCACCATTAAGAGGTAAATTATATTCGTAAAAATGAAAATAGTGGGTTTCGTTTTTTATCTGTACTTCCGGGTCGCTTTCAGGTTTGCGTGCAAAGTCCATATCCAGCATACGGTTAATAACACCACAAAAACGGTGAGAAGGCAATGAAGACACAATGCCTATAAGCGAAGCATCGGAAAAGAAATTTTCCTGTACCTCATCCATATCCAATACCAGCTTCGCCATTAATAAATTAGTTCTTCATTCAAATTTCGGGCATATTCGTATATTTCCAAATAAATCGAAATCTATGTTTTACCTGATCTCCTTGGGTGTTCTCGTTATACTCATATTACTATGTCTGGTTACTGTTCAGCAAGGTACAGTAGCGGTTATTACTATCTTTGGCAAATACAGGCGAGTTTTGCGCCCGGGGCTAAACTTCCGAATACCGCTTATAGAGCAGATATTCAAACGCATATCTTACCAAAACCGAAGTATCGAGCTCAAGTTTCAGGCTATCACGCAAGATCAGGCAAATGTCAATTTCTCTGCCATGTTGCTTTATTCTGTACTCAACGAAGAGAATGAAACCATACAGAGTGTTGCTTTTAAGTTTGTGGATGAACGTAGCTTTATGCAAGCATTAGTACGCTCAGTAGAAGGCGCAGTACGGGCATATGTAGCCACCAAAAAGCAATCAGAGATATTACAACTGCGTACAGAGATTATTTTGAATGTAAAAGAACAGTTGGATAAGCAACTGGAAGGCTGGGGGTATCATTTACTTGACCTGCAACTGAATGATATCGCATTTGACGAAGCCATTATGCGTTCTATGGCTCAGGTTGTGGCATCCAATAACCTGAAAGCTGCCGCCGAAAACGAAGGGCAGGCTTTGCTGATTACCAAAACCAAAGCTGCCGAGGCAGAGGGTAATGCCATCAAAATATCTGCCGAAGCTGAAAGACAGGCGGCACAACTACGCGGACAGGGCGTGGCACTGTTCAGGGAAGAGGTGGCACGTGGTATGGCAGTGGCGGCTAAAGAGATGCAAAACGCCAATCTGGATGCATCTTTCATCCTTTTTTCTATGTGGACGGATGCTATCAAGCATTTTGCTGAGAATGGTAATGGTAATACCATCTTCCTTGATGGCTCTAATGAAAACCTGCAACGTACCATGCAGCAGCTCATGTCATTGACACAGCAATCGTCTATTGTAAAAAATAGTGGCGATAAATAAAGGAAGGGTTATTTTTGCAACCTTGCAGCCGTTCGGGCTGCTTTTTTCTCTTTTTTAAAACTTCGGGTTTGTTTATATCACATATCCGTTAATTTTGGGCGCGAAATTTTTTTTATGGTAGATGTATTGCTTGGTTTGCAGTGGGGAGACGAGGGTAAAGGTAAGATAGTAGATTACCTGGCCGCGAAGTACGATGTTATTGCACGTTTTCAGGGTGGTCCTAATGCTGGGCATACACTGTATGTAAACGGTAATAAAGTAGTGTTGCATACCATACCGTCGGGTGTGTTTCAAACACATTGCCTGAATTTGATTGGCAATGGAGTGGTGATAGACCCTGTAACCCTGCAAAAAGAAATCAATACGATTGTGGCTTTGCAGCCCGATGTGTTGTCTCGTTTATTCGTTTCGCACCGTGCACACTTGATAGTGCCTACACACCGCGCGCTCGATGCAGCATCAGAAGCATCTAAAGGCACTCAGAAGATAGGTTCTACACTCAAGGGTATAGGTCCCGCATATATGGATAAAACGGGGCGTAATGGTTTGCGTGTGGGCGATGTGTTGAGTAAAGACTTCATCGACAAATACAACCGTCTTAAAGAAAAGCATTTACAGATATTATCTCAATATGAACACCAAGTAGACTGGCAGGAATGGGAAACACAATTCTTCATTGCAGTTGAATTCTTGCGTACATTACAGATAGTAAATGGTGAATACTGGCTGGATAATCATTTGAAAGCAGGCAAGAAAGTATTGGCAGAGGGGGCGCAAGGCAGTATGCTGGATATAGACTTTGGTACTTATCCGTTTGTTACATCTTCCAACACTATTACTGCCGGTGTATGTAGCGGATTAGGAGTTGCCCCATCTACAGTTGGAGAAGTGTATGGTATTACCAAAGCCTACTGTACACGTGTAGGTGGCGGGCCTTTCCCTACCGAATTGGAAGACGAAACTGGCGAGGCGCTACGTAAAGCAGGCAACGAGTTTGGCGCAACAACCGGTCGCCCGCGCCGTTGCGGGTGGATAGACCTTGTGGCACTCCGTTATGCAGTAATGTTGAGTGGTGTTACCAAGCTTATCATTACAAAAGCAGATGTGATGGATAGCTTCAACCCCGTGAAGATGGCAACTGCGTACAAAATAGATGGTGTGGAAACACAAGAACTACCATACGATTTATGCAGCGTACAGGTGGAGCCAGTATATAAAACATTTGCAGGATGGGACAAGCCTATTGGAGAATGTAAAACCTATGAAGAAACACCGCAGGTATTCAAAGATTATTGCAGCTTTATACAGCAATATATTGGTACGAAAGTTGCGTATGTTTCTAATGGTACAGGGCGAGACCAACTGTTGCAAATTCCTTAGTAAAAAAATTATGTATTATTAGCCCAAAAAAAATTTGGGAAATTGGAGAAACTATTAAAATTTTACGTCATCAACGGATAAGTGCTATGAAATCAGATTCAAGCAAAAAAGGTACAACAAGCAAAAAAAGCGCACCTGCTAAATCAGCAGCGAAGAAAGCATCGTCTAAACCTGCTAAGAAAGTAGATGAAGATGATGAGGATGAATTGGATGAAGAAGAAACGCCCAAGAAAAAAACGGCAGCAAAGAAAACTACAGCCAGCAAGTCAAAGAGCAGGAACGATGATGATGACGATGACGAAGATGATGTAGATGATGATATTGATGACGAAGATGATGATTTCGGCGAAGAGGAAGATGATTTTGATTTAGACAAAGATTTCGAAGAATTTGATTTGCCGAAATCTAAAACTGCGAAGGGCGGTAAAAAATCATCAAAAGACGATGACTTTGATGTTGATGATGACTTCAAAGACCTTGGTTTCTTCAGCGAAGACACCGGAGGGTTTGATGATGAAGATGATGATTTTTAATCATTGAAAAAATCTCGCTATTGCAAAGACAAACGGCGACATTCGACATCGCAGAAGAGCGATACGATATACTGAAACACGAAATGCTGGACTGGGCACAACAGTTCAGCATTTTTCTTTTTCTGGACAGTAATAACTACACAGACAAGTATAGCCGCTATGCCTGTATGCTGGCTATCGGTGCTTATGACCATATAGCGTTTACATCGCTGGAAGAAGTGCAACAATGGCATGATACAAACAAAGACTGGCTATTCGGCCACATAGCATACGATTATAAAAACGAACTGGAAAGCAAGCTTTCATCGGCACATCAGGGGAAAATAGGTTTTGATAATCTCTATTTTTTTCAACCGGAAATAGTTTGCACGGTAAATACAGAACTGACACAAATTACCATATCATCCCTCGGCATTACACCATTGGAAGTATATAAGACACTTCTTTTTGCTATGCCCGATGAGGAACCCGCGTTGTTACCAAAATTGCAATTCAAACAACGGATAGATAAAACACAATACCTGCAAACCATTGATAGGTTGCGTAATCATATTGCTGATGGAGATTGTTACGAAATCAATTTTTGCAACGAGGGTTATTGTGAGAATGCAGAAGTAAGCCCTTTGGAAGTATTCTATGCACTTAATAAATTATCGCCCGCGCCGTATGCGGCATTTTACAGAAACGGTGAGGCCTATATGATGTGTGCCAGCCCTGAGCGTTATTTACGCAAAGATGGCAGCATTATTACATCACAACCCATTAAGGGTACAGCAAAGCGTGGCGTGGACGAAGCACAGGACGTGCAAATAAAACAAACATTGTACAACAGCATAAAAGACCGTGCCGAAAATGTGATGATTGCCGACCTGGTGCGCAACGACTTGGCACGTAGCTGTGAAACAGGTAGTATAGAAGTTAATGAACTCTTTGGTATATATACATTTCCACAAGTACACCAGATGATAAGTACCGTAAGTGGTACACTGAAAACGGATGCGCCTTTTACAGATGCTGTACGCTATAGCTTCCCGATGGGAAGTATGACTGGTGCACCCAAGATAAGAGTGATGCAACTGATAGAGCAGTACGAACAGGCGCGCAGAGAATTGTTTGCAGGTACGGTAGGCTATATAAGCCCTGCTGCTGATTTCGATTTCAACGTCATCATCCGCAGCTTGTTTTACAATGCCGAAACGCGATACCTCTCTTACCAAACAGGTGGTGCCATCACCTATGACAGCCAACCCGAACAGGAATGGGAAGAAATGCGCCTGAAAGCATGGGCATTGGAAAGGATTTTTAGTTAGTCAGTCTGCAATTCTGTGTGCCGTCATTTGCATTTACTGGGTCGTTGTAAGATGCACATTTTCTTTTTGCAAATGCTCTGTTAGGCTTTTTTACTTCCAATGTGTATTCGCCTCCCCAACCGCTCTCGCAAGTGCAGGTGTAGGTTTTATTGCACGATGTGCTGAGGGTTAAGAAGAGTGATGCTATGAATGCGTATTTCATAATGAATGTCTTGATAATTAAAGTTAGGATGTTGTTGGTGAAAACTCATAATAAATTTGGCAAACAATTTGCTTGACCTCTGTAAAAACCAATACAGTGAAAAAAATATTAGTCCTCTGTCTGCTTGCATCATTAACCTACGGTTGCAAAAAAGTAGATTCCAACGATTTAAAAGATACCGTACCGTATTACCAGTCTTATGGTGTGTATTATGATAAAGACGAGAACAAAACAGAGGCATCAGCTACCTTTCGTGTACGCGATGCAAATGGAACAAGAGTAGAGTTGAGTAATGGAGCAAATGTAATGGCCAACGGTATTGCTGCAACTACACATTTTCTATCGCCTACAGATTATAAGTGGGCGTTTATTGGTATGCAGGACGTGGCTTTTGTGTTGAATAAAAATTCCGGTACGGCTATCAACAACAAAGCCTTGCGTACTGACATCAGCAATATAGACTTCGCTGCTAACTTCCCGGCATCGGCATCCAAAGCAGCAGGTTTCAGCTTCGGGTGGACGGGCACGCCATTAGAGAATGGCGAGAGTATGATGATTACCATCAGCACGCCCGACTCAGCCTCTACACGTACCAAAGCAATGAATGCCACCAATAGCAGCCAGACGATCAATTTTTCGTCAACAGAGATGCAAAATATGGTAACAGGCACTATGACGGTAGAAATGGTGCGCTACAAATCGAAAGCGTTAGATAATAATGATGGTACATCCACAGGCAGTATAGCACTGCGTTACAGGCTCAGTAAAAAGATGCCGTTAAATCCGTAATACGGGTTATAAAAAGAAACACGGACTTGACATCCGCGTTTCTTAGTTGTTTACTTCACCGTTATCACATCCTTGCCACTTAGTTTATTTACATGGCAGCAATCTGCATTGATGGCAAATGGTTCTCTTACTACCTCTACACCACCTTTCTTGCCTATAAAGTAAAACGTATCTGTTTGGTTTTGCATTTTAGTCAGGTAGCCATCGTCCAGTACTACATAGCTGCTGTCATACCACATCATAGGTTGCTGGCTACGGTATATATCGCCGTTTCCTTTGCGTTGGGTGTAGGCATCTTCCAGTACAACAGATTTACCGTCTGCACCCACTACTTTGGTATTTATCATGGCAAACATAGCCGTACAAGCCACCCCCTCGCATCCTGTCTTACCATGATGGTGCTTGTGGCATGAAGATGAAGTAGTGGTTATATAACACAGCAACAGTATAGCTGCAAATATAGTCGTACGCATAGTGTTCGTTTTAAGGTGTATTAAAGCAAAACTAATGCCAATAGCAAAATCATTTTAGCTATTCTAATATTCTTATTTTGTCAATATATTTGTAATAACTCCTTTTATAGACTTAATAAACTTATCATAAAAATGGATAGTAATAATCAACCTTCATTTAAAAATGAAAAAAATACTGGGTTAAAACTTTTCTTATTAGTTGTAGTAATAGGATTTGTATTAGTAAAGTGCATAGGGAAAAAGGATTCTAATAGCCCAGCCAATACATTAGACTATAGTAACGAGAATGCGCAAAGTAATCAACATCAAACTCCAACAGATGTATACGAAAAATATAAACCTGCAATTCAAAGAAAGCTTACTCCTGAAGAACGGCGTGATAGTATTAAACTTGCAAAACACCAGATCAAGGTTCAGAAAATAATGAACAAATTCAATTGTTCAGAAAGTGATGCCGAAAGACTTTTGAATAACAAGGTTTGGATAGGTATGACTTATGAAATGCTACTACATTTAAGAGGAAAACCCAACAATGTAAATGTTTCAAATTATGGTAGTGGAAATGAATATCAAGCTTGTTGGTACGACTATACACCCTCATGCTTTTATTTTAATGAAAATCAAATAATTAGAGCATATAATTAAATTGGTTTATTCTATCTTATTTTACGTATATTTGTCATAATAAAAGTTCTTTCTCATACATCTTATCACATAGGTGTTATTCAATATTTGTTGCTCAAATATACTTTTATAAATCGGCAACAAACGGCAACAATTTTGTTAAC
>CALESY010000013.1 GCA_937919945.1 uncultured Chitinophagaceae bacterium
TATTATAAGACATAAACAGCTAATAAATCAATAGTTAATAAGATGAGATCTGATTTATTTTTTTTATAATATAAATATGTGTACCAATTAAAAAATTTGTAATTACTAAAATTTATATTTACCTTAACACTATTCAATAAAGGAAATATTAGTTAAGCATATGAAAAAACTGTACTTCATCTCACTGAGGTTAGTGGTAGTGTTCTGTATGTTTTTGCAATCTGCAGATGCGCAAATCATCTTTACAGACACATACACTTCTACACAAGGTAACCTCACCGCAACACAATTAGCTAATTGGAATACTTTCAGGGCATCGTTGCTGCCATTGCCATACAGCAAGATGAAAGTAACGGGTGTTACAGGTAGTGTTACCAATAGCGACTCTTGTATGGATCCAGTCATTGTGCAGGACATTGCGATGCGCTTGCGTACGTTCACCAGCGCCAGCCCTATCTATACATGGGTAGATGGTACACGCACATGGCGCGTAGGCAACTGTGGTGCAACAGCTACATCCGGGCCGGAGTTGAGTATGAACCAAAATATTTGTGCTTGTACAAACCCTGGCAGGTCTGTACGTGGTGGTTGTGCTACATGTTTTAATAATAACGGTGCTTGGGGTTTCCCTGATTGCGGCAATCCAACTGTAACGCTAACAGTAGAGTTTTTCTATGGTTATCCTTGTACGCAAACACCTACAACAGATGTAAAAGCTCCTGCTTTGGTATGTCCCGGCAAAGTATTTACAGTTGATATAGATAGATTTTATGCTGATGCAAGTTATACATGGGAGTATTCAGACAATGGAGGCGCTACTTGGCAACCACACCCTGCTGTAGTAGGAGCCTTTAGTGCAGCAATACAAGATGCTATAACTGCACCACGTTTGTATCGTTGTACAGTAAGGTGTCTGAATAATTCATTCACTTTCACTACTACACCATGGGAAGTAAAAATAGCTCCGTTCTATTATTGCTACTGTGACAATGGAGCATCAACTACTACAGGGCTTGATATAGGTAACGTGAAAGTAATAAATATGAAGAGTGGCGATACGATATTAAACAATGGTAATTCATCACCTGCACAGAATAATACGACGGCAAACAGGACCTATACCA